>JAJTCI010000084.1 GCA_021323155.1 Chitinophagaceae bacterium
GACAATAAGGATAAGAAAAAACCCACACGTAAGGATGTCACTACGCCGCAAAAGGGTAGCCTTACAAAGGAGGACGCGGAGAAGATGCTGAATGACCTGCAGAAGGAAGAAAAAAATCTCCAGAAACAGTTGCAGAAAAAGATCCAGCCTTCCCGCCAGTTAAAAGACTGGTAACACTGTTTAATTCAAGCCTTCCCCGGCCTTTCAAGCGGCTTTCTTGTTAGATTTGCAACCTCCTATGCAATTGTATTGTGATTCACTGACGACTTACCAGCGCCTCCGGACGAAAGAGGTGAAGGTCGGCGACCTGTTGTTGGGTAACCTGCACCCGATACGCGTGCAGACGATGACCACTACCGACACGATGGACACGATCGCTACTGTTGAACAGTCCATCCGGTGTATTGAAGCCGGCGCTGAACTTGTGCGAATCACGGCGCCATCAAAGAACGAAGCGGAGAACCTGTTAAATATTAAGAACGAATTGCGTAAGCGTGGCTTCATCACACCGCTTGTAGCGGATATACATTTCACACCGAATGCCGCGGAGATCGCGGCGAGGATCGTGGAGAAAGTGCGCGTGAACCCGGGTAATTACGTTGATAAAAAGAAGTTTGAACTGATCGAATATTCTGACGCGGATTACGCGGAAGAACTCGATCGTATCCGCGACCGGTTCACGCCGCTCGTGCGGATATGCAAGGAGTATGGAACCGCCATGCGGATCGGCACCAATCATGGATCACTTAGCGACCGGATCATGAGCCGTTACGGGGATACGCCTATGGGTATGGTGGAAAGCGCGATGGAATTCCTGCGCGTTGCGCGTGCGGAAAGCTATCACAATATCGTGCTGAGCATGAAGAGCAGTAATCCGCAGGTAATGGTGCAGGCGTACAGGCTATTGGTTCAGCAGATGGAAGGCGAATTTGGCGAGTGTTATCCTTTGCACCTGGGTGTAACGGAGGCGGGTGATGGTGAAGACGGGCGCGTGAAAAGTGCGGCAGGCATCGGCACGTTGCTGGAGGATGGTATCGGTGATACCATCCGGGTGAGCCTTACGGAAGATCCGGAAATAGAGATCCCCGTATGCAGGGACCTTGTCAAACGTTATGCGGGTGAACGGAACAGCACCACGAAAGGTATTGTACCGGGCATCCAACACCTTAGTTACAATCCATTTGAATATAAGCGACGCGAGAGTTTCGCGGTGGGGAACATCGGGGGTACGCAGGTGCCCATAGTGATCGCGGACCTGAGTAAGCGTTCACCCATTCAACGAGAAGACCTGGTTTCCGTGGGATATTCTTATGATGAGCCCACCGATAAATGGAATATCAACGACGCCGCGGCCGATTATATTTTTACGGGTAACCAGCTCCCGGATTTTTCACTTCCCGGCGGGTTGAAAGCGATCTGTTACCCCGCCACATGGAACGAGGCGATCAGCGCAGCGCCTACGCTCGCCAACCAATACTTTCCAATCTTTGACGCTGGAGCTTTCGTGGATAGTGAAAAGAAAAGCAACCAGATCAACTTCGTGATGAAGGACTGTTTCAATGACGATACTCCTGTCAACGACTTTACCTACTTAGATAAGCTTGCCGCGGATAAGACCGTGGTCATCTGCCTGAGCAGCACCAACCAGAACGCGATGCAGTCAGTACGCCGGATGTTTGCCGAGTTGGTAGCGAAGGATGTTAAGAACCCGGTGGTCATGATATGTGACAGCAACTGGGAAACCGCGGATGAGCACCTGATACACTATTCAACAGAGTGCGGCGCATTGCTGCTGGACGGGTTTGGTGATGGTATCTGCCTGGGCATGACCTCGGTAGCTTATCAAAACGCCACCGCGATGAATGCCAGCGGTAGAAAATACCTGCAAAGCGACAACGTGGAACAGTTCATTAATAACACCGCGTTCAGCATCCTCCAGGCCACAAGAACGAGGATTTCGAAAACAGAATACATATCTTGTCCCAGCTGTGGCCGCACTTTATTTGATCTGCAGGAGACAACGGCCAAGATCCGTGCCCGCACCAATCATTTGAAGGGAGTAAAGATCGCCATCATGGGATGTATCGTTAATGGTCCCGGGGAAATGGCGGATGCCGATTTCGGTTATGTAGGCAGTGGTGTAGGTAAGATCACGCTGTATAAAGGAAAAGAGATCGTTAAGAGAAACGTGGATAGTGAAGTGGCGGTGGATGAACTTATTAATTTGCTGAAAGAGGCAGATGCCTGGACAGAACCTGTAAATAACTAAAAACACAATAGAAAATGAAACTCAGATTACTTGCACTTGCGGCTTTTATGTTCTCGCTTACGAGTTGCTTCGAGGTTTACGAAACATTCAATATCAGCGATAACGGCAGCGGCACCTATGAAGTAAAAATGGATATGTCGCAAATGATCGCGATGGGCAAAATGATGGGCGGAGGAAAAAACAGCGATAAAGTGCCTGAAAAGAAAGACAGCGTCATTTATTTCAAAACAGTGACTGATACGGCGAGCACGTTGACAGCTGAAGAGAAGGCCGCTTTCGGCAAATCATATGCTAAGATCCACGTTGATGAAGCAGCCAGCGAAATGTGGGTGCAGTTGTTCTACCCGTACGCTTCGGTCCGGGAGTTCACGTTAATGCAGGACGTGCTTTCCCGCGGTGACGCAAGCACCAAGACGATCTTCGGCGCTTTGGACAAAGTAATGGGTAGTAACAAAAATCCAATGGGTGACGAGATTACTGAAGATAGCAAGGGATCAGGGCTGCCTACAAAAGACTTCGTCTACAACCTTACCAGCGGTATGCTGGAGAGAAAAGTAAATCCAGCCGCGAAGAAGGAGAAAAAGGAAGATGAAGAAGAGATGCCTGACCAGTTCAAGGGAATGTTCAAGATGACATATACAACGATCGTAAACCTTCCACGGGCAGTTAAAAGCTGGAAGGGAAGCAACGGTACGTTGTCAGAAGATAAAAAGCAGCTGAAGTTCAACAAGGAGCTGGACATGGGCACTGATCTTACTTCGGAAGAGTTCGCCTTCACAGTTGAATATTAAGATGCAGACCGATTTCTTAGTTATTGGATCAGGTGTGGCGGGCCTTACCTATGCGTTGAAGACAGCGCAGCGGTACCCGAAACACCGGATCACCGTTATCACCAAAGCGCAGGCGGACGAGACCAACACCAAGTATGCCCAGGGCGGCATCGCGGGGGTGATGGATGAGATGAAGGATAGCTTTAATAAACACATCGAGGATACCCTGATCGCCGGCGATGGGCTTTGCGACCCGGAGATCGTCGAGATCGTAGTGAAAGAAGGCCCGGAGCGAATCAGGGAGATCATCGAGTGGGGCGCGCAGTTCGACAAGACGGAAAGCGGCGAGTTCGCATTGGGCAGGGAAGGGGGACATAGTGAGTTCAGGATATTGCACCATAAGGACGTGACGGGAAAGGAGATCGAAAGAGCGCTGCTCGATACTTTGCAAAGCCTGCCGAATATTGAACTGATCCACCATTGTTTCGTGGTGGATATTATCACACAACACCATCTCGGTTACCTGGTCACCAAGGCGACACCTGACATCACGTGTTACGGTGTGTATGTATTGAACCTGCAGACCAATACCATTGAAAAGATCCTTTCTAAAATAACATTGCTTGCGACGGGTGGTTGCGGCCAGGCATATCGCACCACTACCAACCCGAAGATCGCGACAGGCGATGGCGTAGCGATGGTGTACCGGGCCAAAGGCAGGATCGAGAACATGGAGTTCATCCAGTTTCATCCGACCGCGCTTTACGAACCCGGCATATCTCCTTCATTCCTTATTACCGAAGCGGTTCGTGGCGATGGCGGGGTCCTGCGGAATAAAGCAGGAGAGGCGTTCATGAAACGTTACGATCCAAGGGAGGATCTTGCACCGAGGGATATCGTGGCCAGGGCGATCGACAGCGAGATGAAGATCACCGGTACAGAACATGTTTACCTTGACGCGCGGCACATGGATAAGGAGAAATTCATTCATCATTTCCCGAACATCTATGAGAAATGCCTGAGCATCGGGATCGATGTTTCGCAGAAGATGATACCCGTAGCGCCGGCCGCCCATTACAGTTGCGGCGGCATAAAGACGGATGAATGGGGCCGTACGTCGATCAGCAACCTTTATGCATGCGGTGAAGCGGCGAGTACCGGCCTGCATGGCGCCAACCGGCTTGCGAGCAACAGTTTGCTTGAAGCGATGGTGTTCGGGCACCGCTGTTTTCTGGATAGCATCGAACGCATCAACGAGGTTGAGTTAAGGACCGATATACCCGAATGGAATGCAGAGGGCACCACGGATCCGAAGGAAATGATCCTGATCACGCAAAGCCTGAAAGAACTGCAGTTGCTGATGAGTGACTATGTTGGCATTGTGCGTACGGATGTGCGGCTTGACCGCGCGATGAAGCGACTTGACCTGTTATTCGGTGAAACGGAAGAACTCTACAGGACCACCAAAGTATCCCCGCAGTTGTGCGAGCTGCGTAACCTCATTACCGTAGGTTACCTGATCGTAAAGGGCGCCGAGTTCCGGAAAGAAAGCCGCGGGCTGCATTTCAATACCGATCACCCCGAGAAGAGCCCGGTATTGCAGAATACAATTCTCTGACGAATCGTTCCCTTTTAGTACTGTCGTTTGAAGTTGCCAGCGTGATGTAAAATTTGCGGCCTGGTCCAGATCAATGCGAAGGCCGGCGTCTCATGATGAAGTTTATTGCCACCACAATACCCAACAATAAGAGGAGGCTAACTGGCCCTGATAAAGTGTATGACAACGGCATACCTAAAGTTACAACGATTACTGCAACCAACCTTCGATCTTTTTAAAGCCTTCTTGGGGCGAGAGATGTTCCCAAAGAATTTCATAGATCGTGGTGGCAATGGGTATCTCCGCCTGCAGCTTTTGGTTGGTCTGGTAGATACAACGGCTGGCGTTATAACCTTCCGCCACCATGTTCAACTCCAGTTGCGCGGCTTTTACGGAATATCCTTTCCCGATCATATTGCCGAACATGCGGTTGCGGCTGTACAATGAGTAGCACGTTACCAGGAGGTCACCCAGGTAGACCGAGGCGGCGTAGTTGACACTGGTGTTCTCGAGTGAAAAACCCTGGATCACTTTGCGGGAGAACTTCACCATCTCGTCGGCACTGTTGGCGATGTAAACGCTCAGGAAATTATCGCCGTATTCAAGCCCGTGCGCGATACCAGCACCAAGCGCATAAATGTTCTTTAATACGGCGGCGTATTGCACACCGTTGACGTCATGATTGGTGACGGTGTTGAGGTACTCGGTCTTAAAATGGCTGGCGATTTCTCCGGCAGTCGCTTCATCCAAGCCGGAGAAGGTGAGGTAAGAGAGTTTTTCGGCAGCCACTTCTTCCGCGTGGCAAGGGCCGAGCACCGCGAAGTAGTCCTCGATCGACACGTCAAAGTGTTGGGCGAGGTAATCATTGAGCAGTTGGTTACTGGCGGGTAAGATCCCTTTGAGCGCGGAGACGATCTTCTTCCCTTTCAATGCACCGGGCGCCAGGTTAGATAAGGCATCAGCAATGTATGCGGAGGGCACCGCCATTACCACTACATCGGAATTTTTCGCCACTTCATTCACATCGGTGCTCATGCGCAGGAGCGACGGGTCGAAATAAGCGGAGTTGAGGTAATGCGGGTTGTGGTGCCTTTGCTGGATATGCCGAATGCTGTTGGCATCCCTGAACCACCAGTGGATCGTATGCTGGTTGTCTGCCAGGATCTTTGCCAGCGCCGTGGCCCAGCTTCCGCTTCCGATGATGCCGAATTGCATGCGGCAAACATACAAACTCCCTTCGTAATAACCTTTCCAGAAAAACCAATCACAGGGGTCAGGAATATTTCACACTGACAGGCAGCAGTCATCTTTTGAGGCACTCATTTTTCTATCCATCTTTTCAAAGAACTACCGGTTGCAAAATACGCGCGTGACGGCGACGGGTTTCCTGTTCGTGTAAGAAGATGTAAGAAGAGGGCGGAATTATTCCTGTTTGTGCCAGTTTATGTAAGAAGATGTCAGTTCATGTAAGAAGATGTTAGTTTATGCCAGTTCATGTAAGAAGATGTAAGAAGATGCCAGATTTTGGGCATGTGGATAAGTCGAGTAACATCGAGTCAAGTACGAGGCAAGTACGGGGCAAGTATGAGGGAGGTATGCGGGTTGCAGGGTCCAGGTTGCAAGGTGCACCCCGCCCGACAAAGTCGTTCAGGTAGGGGTGCAGGCAGGTTACAGGTTACAGGTTGCACCCGCCCACATCGTCGTATTTTGGCAGGGATTGCAGGATTCAGTTGCGGGCTAGTGTGCAGTTTACAGTTGACAGATGACCGTTGACAGGAGGAAAGTTACTCGCCGAGGTTGACTTTTATGTGCAGGAACTTCTTTTCATTATTTCGTTTGATCGCTGCCTCGATGGATGACAGCATTTCCCTGGAATGTTTACCGAGGTACCCTGCCCAAAAACTTAGCACGATATAGTCATATTGACCGGACTGCATTGCGTTTTTAAGCAGCGTGCTATCAAAGTTCAACGGAGATAAGAAAAGCTGGTCGTTTCGGAGGCTCAATTGCGGATTGATGGGCCAGTGCGCCGATACTTTTTTTGGAAATCCATTGTACAGGTCCAGACGTTTTGCGGATCCGAAACATAACTCCCAGGCCGAGTAGAATTTTCCTTTGCCATCGTATACCCGGAATTGTACCGGCGAATAGCCAGCTTCCAGCATGGTGTCTAATGCGAATCTCGAACCGATAAGGCTATCAGAGAATTGTGTCTTGAATGAAGCCATGTACTGCGTATCGATCCCATGCTTCGACAAATATTCTCTTTGATCGGAGTATGATTCCGCCCGCGGGTTCTTGATACCAGTCAGTACACCGTAAGCAAATCCACAGGAGTAAAGTATCACCTGGACAGAGATAATAACGGCGAGTATCTGAATGGTATTTTTCACCGGCCTGTTTTCTTAATCAATCCTTTTGTTCTTCAGTGAGCTCTTCTTTGGTTACCACTTTTACTTTCGTTCCGTCTCGCAGGGTTTTTGCCACGGTATTAAACGGACCGGTGATGACCTTATCACCCGCTTTGATGCCGGTGATCACCTGGATATAGTTGATATCCTGTATACCGGTCTTCACCGCGTATTTTTTTACCGAGCCATCCTTCATTAACAGGAATACGACCTCCTCGGAATCCTCGCCGGAGCTGCTTTGATCAGCGTCATCCTGGTCCTTGTCCGCGGTTTTTTTCGCTACCGGTTTGTCGTTCTTTTTATCCCGTGTGGTCACCGCGTTGAGTGGCACCGACAGAACATTTGTTTCCGTGCGGGTTTGAATGTCGGCACTGGCATTCATGTTCGGGCGGAAAGGAAAGCCATTGCCCTTTCTCAGGAGATCGGCATAACTGTCATACAACAAACGGATGTGGACCTTGTAGGTAGTTACTTCGTTGCCTGATGCAGCACCCAAAGAAGGAACCGGGTTAGCGATCTTATAGACAGTGCCTTTGAATTTCCGGTTGGTAAAAGCTTCCACCTCCACCATCGCGGTATCGCCGACCTTCACTTTGGGGATATCGCTTTCGGGGACGTCGACCCTTACTTCAATGCTATTGAGATCGGCGATGCGCATCATCTCCGTTCCGGCCATTTGCGCCGTTCCGACCACGCGCTCGCCTTTTTTCACAGCAAGCAAACTGACAACGCCAGTCATGGGTGCCGTGATGGTAGCCCGTGTTACATCTTTACTCGCACGGTTCAGGCTGGCCATCGCGCTTTGGACCGAGGCTTCGTTGGCGCGGATGCCCTGGAGCGCGGCGTTGTAATTGGCCCTGGCCGAGAGGTATAATTGTTCGGCCTGTTCAAACTCGGCCCTGGAGATCACTTTTTCCGACAGCAGTTGTTGTTGCCTTTTGTAATTGCTTTCCGCCTGGTCCAGCGCCGCCTTGAGCGATCCGAGCTGCGCGCGTGAATTAGACAAAGTGGCCTGCATCTGTGCTACGCCCGCCGAAGCCTGGTCCCTCTGGGATGCATAGATATCCGCATAGATCCTCGCAAGTACCTGTCCTTTTTGTACGGTGTCACCTTCTTCCACGGTGAGTTCCACTACTTCACCACTGATATCGGGGCTCACTTTCACTTCCACCTCAGGGTGCACCTTGCCACTGGCGTTAACCGATTCGGTGATGGTCCTTTGGGTAGCCACCTCCGCGGAAACCTGTATGCCTTCCTTTTCACCGCCGCCCAACAGGATGAGCAGGATGATCACCAGGCAAAGACCAATAATGATCCACCATATTGTCTTCTTCTTCATATAAAGTCTTTATGCGTATGTATAATGTAGCAGTATTCGGACCGTTGAGCGCCTTTCCCTTCACACAAAAGCTATAAGCGAAGGCCGTTGCCCTTATAGTATTCCAGCACTTTCATCTTGAACACGTAATCA
>JAJTCI010000085.1 GCA_021323155.1 Chitinophagaceae bacterium
AATCACATCGTAGCCTTTTTCGACAAGTGCCGCAGCAAGCGATTGCCCGACCAACCCGGTACCTCCTGTAATCAGAACAGTTGACATAATAGCAACATACAAATTAAACGGTGAGCAAACCCGTGTAGTCTTGGAAAAAGAATCTTGAAGGAACCTCTACTGTGGAATTATTTCCCTAAGGATCTTGCAGTCACATGGACATTCCTGTGCTTATCAGGCACCCGGGTTTCTTGATCGTATCGAATCCCGGATCTCTTCCAGGAGCTTCTCAGTAACCGTGGGAGCAGGTGGACCCGGCATTTCTTTCTCCGCGTGTTTGCGGCGAAGTATATTGATGGCCTTTACCAACCAGAAAATCACGAATGCGAGTATCAGGAAATTAAGCAATACGGTAAGGAAACGGCCCCATGCAAAAACAGGCCCCGCGGCTTTCGCCTGTTCCAGGGTCATTCCCGGTGTAACGCCATCCGAAAGCGGTATATACAGATTAGTGAAGTCAGAGTCAAAAAATAACCCGATCAAAGGCATGATCAGGTCGGAAACTACAGAGTCAACAATTTTGCTGAAGGCGGCGCCAATGATCACACCTACCGCGAGGTCGATCACATTACCCCTGACCGCGAACTCTTTGAACTCTTTTACGAAACCCATAAGATTGATTTTGGTTAACTGTCGCTTAATCCCTAAACATACAACATTCTGTAAATTTCTCTTATGACAATGTTCGAGTGAGATAAATTTTCATGAGGTACCGGACAAATAAAACCATTCATTGCTTTACCGGGAAACCTTACATCACATAACACCACGCACTGGAAGCGTCGCTTCATCAAGTAGACGGACCGGGTTGAGCAAAGCGAACTTTCACCATTCTTTTTACCAGTGATAGCCGCAGGCCTTAACGCGAAGTGAACTGGAAATAAAAGATTTCCCGCAGCCGCGTTAATAAGAATGCTATCGCTGCTTAATGTTTTAGCCTTTCTTTCAATACATACAGAATGCTTTTAGTGGTGTGTTGCTAAACAACGCCCATGGAGAAAGAAGAACATATCCGGTTTTTGAGAGAAAAATACCTCCAGTTGAGCCTTCAATTCCTGAGAGAACTCAATAGCGGCAAAACGCTCGAAGAATTGAAAGATCTCAGGGACGTTATCAATGAGATCGTCGTTGAAATGAACACGCTGGAGGAAAGCAGCGGTGCGGAAACGGGAAAGACCTAATAAGGTCGGCCGATCGTATCACATACTGCTTTGAGCAAAGAGTTATTATCGTGCGTATCCTGCCCTTTCTCCCACAACATCACCCCATTGGCCATTGTCTTCGCCAGCATTGCCTTTTTCTTGATCGTTGGCTGCCCGTTGTAATAGATCTTATAGTTAGTAAACGACCCCGCTGTTACGGTGGCTGAATCAGATAGTGGACTTCCTCCCTGGCCAAGAATACCGGAATAGGTGAGCACGGTGCCCGTTTGGGTGATACCACTTGGTCTGCCATACGCCGGCAGCCCGAGGACCGCTTTCGAAGCCGGCATTCCGCGCGTGTTGATCCAGTAATTCAGTGCTGTTTGCGCCAGGGTAAAGTCGCTGTGGTGTCGGTACGGCGTGGTAGTACTGAAATCATCATACGCCATAATATTAAACCAGTCAACGTAGGGGAACAACTCACTGCGGATCGCATCCCTGGCACCACCGGCATACTTCCCAGGCGTGATCGCCGCGGTAAGATAATAACGGCTTCCCCGGTGGCAACTATCACTTAGTTCTTTCATCAACGCCGTGTACGTCACGTCAGTACCATCAGTAGTAGTAGGGTACTCCCAATCCATATCAACGCCATTTAGACTGTATTGCCTGACGGCATTCATTAACAGTTTAACAAAATTTGTTCTGCCCGCAGCGTTCGCGGCCATATTTTTAAAATCGGCGTGGGCGCCACTTATACTTAACATGATCTTCGCGCTATTCGCCTTTGCCTTGTTTGCCACTACTATCAGCCGCGCCGGATCGCTGATAGTGAGTCCGCCCGCAGAAGTCACGGAGGCGAATGCATAATTGATCACGTTGCACATCCGGAACTTCACATCAGGTATTGTTGCCGGGTCCCTATAGCTCGGTAAATACCCTACCACGTAAAAGCCGAAGGCAGGTGGAGGCGCGATCACTTCCGGGGTGACCGTGGTGCCCGGCGCCGGTATACTTTTCTTCCGACAGGAAGTGGCAACCATCACGGTGATACTGATTAAAACTAAAACTTCAGCCCGAAACGCTTTCATGCAGTTGGTTTGGGACTGAAGTTAATGATTTGCGATTAATTGATCAGGCCCCCTTGCGACCTGTCTTTGCTTTATCGGCAGGTTCCTTGAGTTTACCCTTCAGTTCGATGTCTTTCTTTTTTTCCTCGATGCGCAGTTCCATCTCTTTCAACTGGAGTTGCCTTACCTGCATATTATACGCTTTCTCCGTTGCTTCCGTTTCCGGGTCGAATAATTGGTATTGCGCCTTCAACGAAAGATATACCTGCACTACCGGTTCACCCACCACCGGGTTGATCACTTTATCGAACTGCTTCTCAGAGACCTTTTCATAATAAATGGTCTTGTTCTTATCTGCGTAATTGTACTGCACCTGGTGGGTCGCCCCCTTTTTATAACTGGCGGTGTAGGCAGGCGTGACGCCCGTCTTGTATGCATAATACTGTGTATACCGCTCCATTGGGAAAACTGAACCATACTTCTCTCCTATTTGCGTGAAGCGTGCGTGCAGGCCGGCCTCTCCAAGGCTCTCCTTTTTTGCCGCAAGCAAACCCAAAGCTTCCTTTCGTAGTTGGGCGAGCACGGCGGAGATATCGTCCACCACGTAATCCACTTTTACCAGGTCATACACTTCTGCCTTTGCCGCTACGGTGATGATGGCATTGATGTCAGCGTGGTTCATAAACGTAATGTGCACATTTTTTTTTATCTCGAAACCCGATGGAACCTCTGTGAAGTTGCGGGAGAACTTTTTTTCCGTCACTTCGATCTCATACGTAGGTACCAAGGAAACGGGATCGATAAATATCGTATTCCCACCCGCATTTGCCTGGACCAGTTGATTCTTGAATACGTCGACGCGGTTCTGCATCATACGCTCCGCTTCTTCAACGGTATTGCCGTTCTGAGAAAGGCTGAAGATCGCAACATAAGACGATGCCTTAACATTTATCATTACGTTCGCCTCAAGGATGTTGGAAAACGAATACTGGTTATGATTCAGGTTCAGGTCCACCTCACCTTGCCCGCCGGATTGATAAATCGTATTATAATTATATACCGCGTTACCCGCGATCTGTGAAAAGCATTGAGCAGTTAGAAGCAAAAATGCGAGAGCAGGAACAATCTTTTTCATAAGCTGAGTTTCCATACTGTACACCCAGCCTCATAAAACGTTCACCCGTCCCGGATCTTTTTTCAATAGACCGCTGTAACCAACGTAAGTAAGTCAGTATTTTGACGAATGGTAGCATTCACCGCCAGGGAACTTTCTGCTGGCTGAGGCCCTGGAGACATCTTCCGCTTTATTGTTGGCTTTACTGGCTTTGCCTTCACCACCAGTTTTGTTCCCAATGTATCCGTTGCAGCAGGAAGTGTTGGCGCTACCTTAATATTAGTAGTATCGCTTTTAGGAATATTGATCAGGGCCTCAGGGGGCAATTCGGGTTTACGTTGCACCACGATCCAGGTAATCACCGCCAATACCAGCATTGCCGCCGTCGCGTAATACCATGGCCTGATGCTCCGGACTTTGCCCCGCTGAGTAAGGCGCGCATTCACGTTTTCCCGGACGTTTTCACCAACCTTGGGCACCTCGTCCGCGGCGGCGATCAGCAACATTTTTTTCAACAGGTTGAATTCCTGTTCATCTGCTGCTATTTCCCGGAGCACTTCGCGTTCTTCACCGGTTAGTTCACTCCATTCCTTCTGCTGTATGATAATATCTGGCTCCATAAATTATTTAAGGATAAAGATGTAATGATTTAAAATCGCTCAATTGCTCTTTGAGTTCTTTCAACAGGTAGAACAAACGTGACTTGATCGTGCCTTCAGGGATACCCATGACCCGGCTGATCTCGGGTACACTCAACTGCTCCTGGAATCTCAGTATGAACAGCGACCTTTTATCATCACCGAGGTGACTGATACATCGGTTAACGGCAAGCCTGAATCTCCCGATGTCGGGATTATCTTCACTGACGATCGCTGGCCCTGATATTGCTTCCGCGTGTTTCATTCTCACCTCGGCTTTTCGGTATTCATTTTTACAGATGTTGTGGGCGATGCTGTATAACCAGGTAGAAAAGGATCTTCCCTTCTCAAATGCGCCGGCGTGTTTCACCATTTTCAGGAATAGTTCCTGCGTCTGGTCTTCAGCGAGCTCCTTATTCTTCCAGAGCATCTTATAAAAATACCCGAACATCTTCTGCGCGTAACGGTCATACAGCTCATTAAAAGCCAGCATGTCACTGCCGGCCACCAGTAACAACAGGGCCTCATCTGTATGCGTTTTATAGGTGCCCGATGCGGCAACGTCCTTCACTACTCGATTAATTTATTTATTTCAGCACTCACCCCTGCCTTGAAAGCGACGGTCGTGATGATCGATCTGATTCCAGTTGCCTTTTCATTATTCTCCTGTATGTATTGTTTGTATAGCAGGATCAGGCCCGGGAGATAATTCTTATACAATCGAGCAGCTGATGCGCCCTGGTAGGTACCATTATGTAAAAACTGCAGGTCGAAATCCTTTTCAAAATGTCGTCGCAATTCCCCGGTGGATGCGGAAGCGCCCATGCGCACCAGCAACCCCGTGAATGATGCCGCGGGAAACTTCGCCAGGATATCGGCTCCTAGAGAAACACACAGGTACTCGCCCGCGTTTGGCATCACCAGGCTGTCGTAACAGGCCAGGCGTATATCAGTACGGATGCCGTACACATGCTGCATGACTGCTAACGGGACAAGGTCGTGCAGGCCGGCGGCATAAACAGTTGCATGGCTATCGGCAGACATCAACACATTATGATGATAAGCGTAGTCGTACGGATCGATTGGCGAGAGGCCCGAAAAGGCTTTGGTCCACTCCTTTAGTTGACGCTGCGCTCCCGTTGCAACAGCAAAGCGTATCGCATACGGATACACGGTTTGCTTGTCTGTCGCGCGTTCTAAAGCGCTGTGCAAAGCCACACTGTCCCGTTGCCCCGATTCAAGAAATCTGATCAGCTGGTATTCTGCTTCGTCCCTGATATGGATACCGGCTTCGCCGGCAATACGACTGAGGGCTGCCTTTTTTTCACCCAAACCCGCCTGCGTATCTCTTTCAGTCCATATATAATAATTCAGCCAGGCGGGGGCAAATGCGGGTTCGGCTTCAGTATACAACTTCCAGCTGCTTGCCTGGATCGCGGCCAAGTCTCTCGAGCCGGCATCAGGCATTTTCACCTCTGTAGCGTTCAGCCGGCGGAACGAGGTAGCAGGCGATTGTGCAAGAGCAGAACAGCTGAGCGTCAGCCACATTATTAAAAAGATATATCTCATATACACCTGTACACCCGGGTTTTGATTTCGTTCAAATTACTGGATTTTATTGGGGGCCTGCACCGGCGATGTTATTTATTCAAAGTACAAAGAAAGGTCGCGATAAAAAATAAGCCACCCACTTGGGGTGGCTCATAAGCTCCTCGGGGGACTCTGCGGTTTTACTTAACTTCTTTTCCTTCCTTGTCGATGTACATCCATTTATCATTCAGCTTCACCCACGCCCGTCCGTTGACGAACACACCTGCGTTATCGTAAACAAACGGCAGGATTGTCTTGCCAGCTCGGTCAATGAAGCCATATTTCCCGTTCTGCTTTACGCAGCCGAGACCTTCTGAAAAAATGTAGGCATGGCTATAAGCGAAAGGTATTATCGTTTTCCCCGAGAAATCCAGATAGCCCCATTTCCCATTTTCGAATGCACCGATCAACCCTTCGGAAATCTTTTCTAAGACCCGGTCATACTTTGTAGGTATCAACAGTTTTCCAGTCTTATCAATAAGCCCCCATTTGTCATTCAGGCTAGCGAAGGCGACCCCTTCCTGGAAATCCTCGATTCTATCATAAACAAATGGTAAAATGGTGTTACCGGACTTATCCATAAGCCCGTATTTCTCTTTACTCACCGTGATGATCAACCCGCCTGAACAACTTGTATAATGAGAATAACTTACAGGCAGCAATTCCTTACCGCTGGTATCGATAATGCCCTTGGTCCATCCACCATCTCCCCTCGGAGGACCCACCTGTGCACATCCTTCTTTGAAATCGAACTTCCCGATGTCATTGTATTTATAAAGCGGGACCAGTTCCTTACCGTATACATTCAATAATCCTTCTGTATTGTTGAGGTTATCCACTTTCATCCGGGTTAACACGAATCTTAACCGGCGATCATCATCAAAAATAAACTCAAGCCAGTCGTATTGCGGCTTGACCAGTTCTTTGCCTGAAAAATCGGCAAGACCCATTTTATCCTTTTTCTCTACGATCACCAGGCCCTGCGCTGCATCACTAACATAATCATATTTACGTTCAAGCTTCTTTTTCACATCGTCAGGTAATTGCTGCGCGTAAGAAGAATAAAAAAAACCAGGAAAAATAATGAGTGACAGGAAAAATAATGACATTTTCATTTTTGTATGCTTTAACGAGTGAAAATACATGATAGATGGCACATTCGGTTTCGTGGGTACCGGGTCATATATGCGACAAATTAATTTTTCACAAAACTTAATGGTTTCGTTTACCCAAGCTCACCGTCGTAGGCATAAAAAACAAACTCCCCCGGAACCGGGGGAGTCGCTACAACTAAAAACACCTTTCGGTTTTTCTATGACACAGTTTAATCTGGTTTCTTTCCATCAAGGAAAGTGTTGATGGACGAAATATTCGTTTCATTGGTATTCTCATCCTTGTTCACGGTATACTTACTATAGAAATTTTCTACGGAAGTGAGCGTGTTACCAAACAGTTCCATGTTACGGCGGACATAAGCAGGTACCGAATCAAACTCATTGTTCGGATCAGCAGCGTTCATGTTGAAGGATAAATTGCGCAATTTCTGAATCCTTTCTGCAGCCCTCCTTTTCTGGTCTTCTGCATCGTCCAGCGGCGCCGGATCCTCTGCAGACATTGAAGAGGGTTGATCCTTTTGAGTTTGTAACCTTGCTTTGTCCGCCGTTTCTGGATGTTCATCCCTTTCCACAAGCTTCATCTCGAATTCCGGTTCTTCTTCGACGGGCTTCGGGACGGGGGTTGTTTCTAAAGGCGGGGTTGATACCGGTTCGGCTTGTTCATAGTTTATTGCAGCAGGCTTCTGATCAGGAATCTGCGCGTAGATATTGGAGGGCTTAGCTAAGAAGTTTGATCTATCATTATTGCTTGATCGTTGTTCGTAATTTTCCGGCTGTTCCGTCAATTTGAAATTCAACGCTTCTGGCACTTCGTTGAGCACGGGTTGCTCTACTGGTTGCACCGGGCCAGTGATCTCGGGCGTCAATTCGAAGTGAATGATCGGCTCATCGGCTGGCAAAGGCGGTTGGCCCGGAACCGGCAAGGGCACTTCGTTCTCGGGGTAATGTAGTTCCATCAGTTCCAGTGACTGGCGATCATCGATCCATGATGGAGGCAATTCTTCAGTCGCCACCGGCATTGAAAGCGAACCTTCGGAAATTCTCGGCGCAAAAGGGTCCTTATCCTCCAGCTGAAGGATCTGTTGCTGGTACATTTTCTTTTCCTCGCCGTCCACGCCAAGCGTCATCACGATCTTTTCAGCCTTCGGTTCCGGTTTGGCAGCAGGCGAATTGAATTTCTCCGCGAACGGATCTTTGTGTTCGAAGCCTGTTGCAATAAGCGTGATACTGATACGATCGCCCAGCGTGTTGTCGTAGCCCATGCCCATGATGACGTCGGTGGCCTCGCCGGCCTGCATCCGCAGGTAGGTATTGATCACCTCTAGTTCATCCATAGTACACTCCTGGTCACCTTCCGGAGAGTTGATGTTAAGCAATAACCATTTTGCTCCGCGGATGTCACTGTCATTCAATAATGGTGAATTGAGCGCCTCTTCGATTGCTTTTTGCGCCCTGTCTTCACCTTCCGCCATAGCAGACCCCAGGATCGCTACGCCACCGCTCTTCATCACCGTGCATACGTCAGCAAAGTCCACGATAATATGGCCCTTGCTGTTGATGATATCGGTGATACATTTTGCCGCGGTAGCCAGTACATTATCAGCCTTTGCAAAGGCTTCTTTCATTTTAAGATTGCCATATTGCATCCTTAGTTTGTCGTTACTGATCACCAGCAACGTGTCGACAAAAGGCTTGAGTTCCCTGATACCTTCTTCAGCCTGCTTCATACGCCGCGGTCCTTCGAAGCCAAACGGGGTAGTTACGATACCCACAGTGAGG
>JAJTCI010000086.1 GCA_021323155.1 Chitinophagaceae bacterium
TTTGATCTTTTTACCCGGGTTGAAAAAAAGCGTCTTGAGTTGTTCTTTGTGCTTCTCGGTTCCGCTCTTGCCTTTCACCGATATTTCCGTACCCTGTACAATGTTGTTCTCACCACAGATCTTGTTGGGCGCGAAGAAAAGCGAAGCGTATAGCTCGGCAGTAAAATAATTATACTGTTTCTTCTTGTCGTAGAAATCGCCGGTCACGCGCTCTTCCAGCACTTCTGTTTTGCGGCAGCCACGGTCGCGGACCTGCTTTGTCTTGCTGAACAGTGAAGCTTTTACATTGCGCTTCTTATCCAGCATCCGGATGTCGTTATAGGAAGTAAAATTGAGTATACGCAGGTTGCGGAAAGCCTTATAGAAGCTGGTGTCATTCTTTATTTTTTTGAGGAAAAGTGTGTACTCGGTATTATTCCTTACCAATACTTCCGGCAGCATATAACTTTTCCCTTCGTATACTACCGTGGTGTCCTGCGCCTGCGAGAGCTGGCCAAGGCCAAGTGTTATGAGCAGGAGAAAAAGCCTCATTTACTGAACATCATTTTATAATCCACTTTCACTTTGCCTTTGCTGATGTCGGACAGTTTGCCCTGGAGCATTTTGCGCTTCAGCGGTTTCAGGTAATCGATGAACAATTTGCCTTCCAGGTGATCGTATTCGTGCTGGATCACGCGGGCTGTGATGCCGTTGAATGATTCGGTGTGTGGCTGGAAGTTTTCGTCGAGGTATTCCAGTACGATCGTTTCCGGGCGCATGATATCCTCACGGATCTTCGGAATACTCAGGCAACCTTCATTGTAGGGCCACTCCTCTCCTTCCACCTGTTTCAGGTGCGCGTTGATAAAGACCTTTTTCACGCCGGGCTCGTCGGGATATTTTCCCTGGTCCTCTTCATCGATATTGCTGAATATCTGTTCCGTATCTACCACGAAAATCCTGATGTCCTTATTCACCTGTGGGGCGGCCAGTCCTACACCGTTGCTGTAGTACATGGTCTCCCACATATCGTCGATCAGCTTGTCCAGCTGCGGGTAATCTTGGTTAATATCGCCTGCCACTTTTCTCAGCACCGGCGCGCCATACGCTACTATCGGTAGGATCATACAATCGATTGCTTTTGCTTGGGGCAAAACTAAACCATTAGACGCTAATGAATCGTAAAGATTGAATGCTAATGTGAATTAGCGTTTAAATACTCCTGCAGCATTATTGCGGCGGCCACCTGGTCTACATTACCCTTTACCTGCCGCTGCTTTTTTTTCATCCCCATTTCGATCATCGCCTGGGAGGCCAGTTTCGAAGTGAATCGCTCGTCCACTTCCTTTACTGGTATGGCCGGGAACTCTTTTTTTAATCGCGCAATGGCCTGGACCACCATACCCGTTGCGTGGGTGTCGGAGTCATCCCAGTTCTTTGGCATTCCAATGAGCACCAGTTCCACCTGTTCCTGCAGGAAATATTTCTTCAGAAAAGGGATGAGTTCTTTGGTCTCGATGGTGGTTAACGCGGTAGCGATGATCTGCAGGGGATCGGTTACGGCGATACCGGTCCGTTTACCTCCATAATCGATGCAGAGTATTCGCGCCATTGAGGCGAAGATACGGCATCGAAAAGTGGCTCACTTTCGGAAAGTGAACGAGTAGCGAATCCTTCATATCCAATATCTTCGCACGAAAAGCATCATCCTTGCCGCCGCCATCCAAAAAACTCATCATCATCGGTCCCGCGCATCCACTGCGCGGCGGGTTGGCGTCTTTCAATGAGCGCCTGGCGCGGCAGTTCATGCAACAGGGTTTTGATGTGACCATCTATACATTCTCTTTGCAATACCCGGGATTCCTTTTCCCAGGCAAAACACAGTACTCATCTGAACCCGCACCGCAAGACCTGGATATCAAGGTATGCATCAATTCCGTCAACCCACTGAACTGGCTGAGCGTGGGTAATGAACTGAAAGCGCTAAGTCCGGATGTGATCGTGGTGCGCTACTGGCTGCCGTTCATGGCGCCGGCGCTGGGCACCATACTAAGTAGGGTGCGGAAGAATAATTTCACTAAGATCGTATGCATCGCGGACAACGTGATACCACACGAACGGCATAAGGGTGATAATACATTGACGCGGTACTTCTTCAAACCGGTACACGCATTCATCACGATGAGCCAGAAGGTGATGAAAGACCTCGTGCAATTCACCAGTAAGCCCGCCGAAGTAGCGATCCATCCACTCTATGATAATTTCGGGGAGCGCGTATCAAAAGAAGAAGCACGCGCAAAGATCAGTCTCCCCGCCGATGAGAAGATCATCCTGTTCTTTGGCTTTATCCGCCACTACAAAGGACTGGACCTGTTGTTGCGCGCGATGGCGGACGAACGTATGCGTAACTCGGGCATCAAACTACTCGTCGCAGGAGAGTTTTACGAGAACCGCCAGCAGTATGATGACCTGATCAAAGAACTACGGCTGGGCGACCAATTAATACTGCGCACCGATTTTATCGCCGACAGCGAAGTGAAATACTACCTGAGCGCGGCCGACTTCGTAATACAACCTTACCGTGACGCCACGCAAAGCGGTGTGACGCCTCTCGCCTATCATTTTGAAAAGCCAATGCTGGTGACGAACGTGGGCGGACTGCCCGATATGGTGCCGCATGATAGAGCGGGCATCGTTACAGAGGCTGACCCGGCTTCCATCGCCCAAGGCATCCTTGACCTGTATGAAAAAGGCCCCGAATATTTTATCACCGGGCTCCAGTCGGAAAAAGTGAAATACAGCTGGGAGGTGCTGGCCAATAAAATTCTTCGCCTCGCTTCCCTACCTTCGCAATAATGATATACAGGAGTAAAGCCCCATTGCGTATCGGTCTTGCCGGCGGCGGAACGGATGTGAGTCCGTATAGCGACGAATTCGGCGGCGCGATCCTCAATGCGACCGTCTCACTGTATGCTTACGCCACTATCGAACCGCTGAGCGAGAACGGCATCATCCTCCAGGCCGCGGACCGCAAAGAAGAGCAACGCTTCGAATGGTCCAATGAATTGCCGATCGACGGCACGCTGGACCTGGCCAAGGGTGTTTACAACCGCCTGCAGAAAGACCATGGATTACCCCTCACGAACTTCCGGCTCACCACCTTCGTGGATGCGCCTGCGGGTAGTGGCCTGGGTACTTCTTCGACACTCGTGGTGGCCATACTCGGCGCTTTCGCCGAAATGCTTAAGCTGCCTTTGGGTGATTACGACATCGCGCACTATGCTTACGAAATAGAACGGAAAGACCTGGCACTGGCGGGTGGCCGGCAGGACCAGTACGCGGCTACTTTTGGCGGCGTGAACTATATGGAATTCTTCGCGGATGATAAAGTGATCGTCAACCCCCTTCGCATACGGCAGGAATACCTGGACGAACTGGAGAACAACCTCGTCTTGTATTTCACTTCTACAAGCAGGGAGTCGTCACAGATCATTAAAGAACAGCAGAAGAACGTGCTGCAAAAGAACGAGAAATCGATCGAAGCCATGCACCAGCTGAAGGAGCAGTCGAAGATGATGAAGGAAGCGTTGCTGAAGGGAAGGCTGCACGAGATCGGCGAGATACTGGATTACGGTTTTCAACAGAAGCGCAGGATGGCCGCCAATATTTCCAACGACAAGATGGACGAGATCTACGAAGCGGCGAAGAAAGCTGGCGCCACCGGTGGCAAGATCAGCGGTGCGGGTGGTGGTGGTTTCATGATCTTTTATTGCCCCAACAACACGCGCTACCAGGTGATCGAAACGCTGAACCGTTTTGGCGGGGAGATCAAGCAGTACCAGTTTACGAAACATGGGTTGAGGAGCTGGGAGGGGTGACATAGGTTGCAGGGAGCAAGTTGCAGGAGGCAGGTTCCGTCTTTGCGAGGCTCTGCCGAAGCAAGCCCAGGTTACAAGACCGTAGAGACAACAAAGCTTTTGACATTGATTTTTCACCCCGCCCATACCTTACGGTATGTTCGGGCAGGCAATTCACCATTGACCATTCACAACATGACTACCATACACTCTCTCATCAGCGCCTCGATAGAAGTAAAGCAACAAGTGCTTTCAGACGAAGGGCTGCAGCAAAGGATCGCGGATGCGATCGATAAGATCGCGGGTGCGTTCAATGCCGGCAACAAAGTACTGTTCTGCGGTAATGGCGGCAGCGCGGCCGACGCGCAACACCTGGCGGCGGAATTCTCCGGGCGTTTCTATAAAGACCGTAAAGCGTTACCGGCGGAAGCGTTGCATTGCAATACTTCGTATCTCACCGCGGTGGCGAATGATTACAGCTACGACGTGATCTATTCCAGGATCATCGAAGGCACCGGGCAGAAAGGTGATGTGCTGGTGGGCCTGAGCACCTCGGGTAACTCGGGCAATATTCTGAAAGCATTCGAAATGGCGCGCAGCCTGGGCATGATCACCATCGGCCTTACCGGCGCGGATGGTGGCAAAATGAAAGACGTCTCCGATGTATTGCTGAACGTTCCTTCCAAAGACACACCGCGGATACAGGAGAGCCATATCATGATCGGCCATATCATCTGCCAGCTGGTGGAAGAAAAAATATTCGGCTGATGATCCGGGAAGCCATCATCCTCGCGGGCGGACTTGGTACACGGCTGAAAGAAGCGGTGCCCGGCTTGCCGAAGTGTATGGCGCCGGTGAATGGTAAACCATTTATCGAATACGTGATCGATCACCTGCGCGCACAGGGCATCACGGATTTCATCTTCGCATTGGGATATAAGAGCGAAGCCTTCCAGGAGTATTTATTTCATTCAGATATCAGGGCGGTGTTATCCGTAGAGCATGAACCGCTGGGCACCGGCGGCGCCATTCGTCTTGCCTGTGAAAAGGCGACGGGTGAACAAGTAATCGTCACCAATGGCGATACGCTATTCAAATGCGACCTCGACAAACTCGCCGCTTTCCACGAGGCAAAGGATGGCGATTGCACATTATGCCTGAAACCGATGTGGGACTTCGACCGCTATGGCGTGGTGGAGACGGAGCAGGAAGGCGTGATCACATCGTTCCGGGAGAAACAGTTTTATGAACATGGCTATATCAATGGTGGACTGTATGCGCTCAATGCAAAGCGGTTGTTGAGTAAAGGGCTGCCGGAGAAATTCTCTTTTGAGAAGGATTATTTAGAGGCGTTTCACGAGGAGCGGAAAATGTATGGGATGGTGCAGGATGAGTATTTTATTGATATCGGGGTGCCGGAGGATTATGAAAGGGCGCAGCGGGAGTTGTGATCTGCTGCGCAGAGGATGGGAACGCGCCTGCCTGCCGGCAAAGGCAGGGATGACGCGGATGAACGCGGATTTTCGGGGATTTCTTGCTGCACATGAGGTTGCTTCGCTTCGTTCGCAATGACGGGAACGCGGATGAAGGGGATGAGCGCGGATTTACGCCGATTTGGTGTGGTCCCATTTCCTTACTTCTTATTACTTATTTCTTATTATTCGTTTCTCTTATGCTTCTCTACATTAAGAACATGGTATGTCACCGTTGCAAGATGGTGGTGCAGGCTGAACTCCAGAAACTGGGGTTGCACCCAGTGAGTGTTGCGCTGGGTGAAGTGGTGATCGAGGAGAAACACTTGAGTAAAAAACAATTGGAGGAAGTGGCGGATGCCCTTGGTGCGGTTGGATTTGAACTGATCGATGATAAGAGAAGCAAGCTGATCGAGCAGATCAAGACGGCGGTGATAGAACACGTGCACTACCAGGACGAACCAAACAGGGAGAAGTTCAGCGTGGTATTGTCGAGGCGGCTCAACCACGATTATTCTTATTTAAGTAATCTCTTTTCCGAAACGGAAGGTATCACCATAGAGCAATACATCATCACGCAAAAGATCGAAAAGGTAAAGGAGCTGATGATGTACGACGAGCTATCGTTATCGCAGATCGCTTTCCAAATGGGTTACAGCAGCGCGGCGCATTTATCCAGCCAGTTCAAGAAACTCACCGGCCTCACTCCTACCGCGTTCCGTAAACTGGGCATGCATGCGCGGAAGTCACTCGACGACCTGGCCAATAAAATGTAATTCTTATCCATAATTGTATAAGGGGTATCGCGGGTACCGTAGCTAGCTTTGTGTTGTAAAACACATCGAAATGACACATACATACAACATAACCGGAATGACCTGCGGCAGCTGCGTCGCAAAAGTGAAAAGTGAACTCTTCAAGCTGGGTGATGTAAGCGCGGCGGAAGTACAGCTGCAGAGTTCGCAGGCTACGATCTCCATGCAAAAGCATATACCGGTGGCGGATCTACAGGCAGCCATCGGCAAAGCCGGCAATTATACCATTTCGGCGGCCGATGGCGGCATGTACGAGATGGCCGCGGACGAGAAAACATCCTGGCTGGCCACTTATAAGCCTATCCTTTTGATCGCCGCTTATATCACCGGCACTAGTTTACTCGTGGAAGCCACCATGGGCGACTTTGATTGGGAGAGATGGATGCAAAACTTCATGGCCGGTTTCTTCCTGGTATTCTCCTTTTTCAAACTGCTGGACCTGAAAGGGTTCGCGGAGAGTTATTCCACTTACGACATCATAGCCAAACGTTGGAGCGGTTGGGGATATGCCTATGCGTTCATCGAATTACTGCTTGGTATCGCCTATTTGGTGCGATTTGACCCAATGATCACCAGTTTGGTAACCTTTTTGGTGATGGGGGTGAGTATCATCGGGGTGCTGCAAAGCGTCCTTAACAAGAGAAAGATCCGGTGCGCCTGCCTGGGAGCGGTATTCAATCTACCCATGAGCACGATCACGATCATTGAAGACGCATTGATGATCGTTATGAGCGCGGTGATGTTGCTAAAAATGATATAATGATAACAACGGGAAAAATAACCAGGTTCCTGGTAAAAATGCTGAGAGCGCTGTTTGTTCGAAAAAAGCAATGCTGCAAATGATGAACCTGCGCCGCTGTATCCTTCGGTACGAGTCAAAAAAACTAAACAACATGAAAAAACTGGTATTACTCCTTATATTCTTCGCCGCGGTAGCTGTGCATGCCCAGCATGAGCACCACGCGCCGCCTAAATCCACGACAAAAAAGGCGCCGGCAAAGACCACTAAAACAAAAAAGGCAGCACCCGCCAAGGCCCCTGCGAAAGATACAGCGCATAAAAAGATGACGCCTAAGGATTCGGCTCACAGGCATGGCAAAGACAGCGTGCAGGCAAAAACACATACGCATGTACTGGGCGACTCGATGACCGTTGTGCATGATGAAAATCACAATGAACTAAAGGATACATCGAAGCCGCATGACCATCACACGATGGTTGACACGGTAAAGGTGCATCACCACGGGCAGGTGGATACTTTGGCTGCGCACGGGGACCACGCCGCGACAGGTCATGAGGGTCACGACATGAGCAATATGAGCCATGCATTCTCATTGCACCTCCCGATGAACCGGAATGGATCAGGAACGGGGTGGCTGCCGGACGCTTCGCCGATGTATGGTTACATGTTCCACACTCCCAAATGGATGTATATGCTGCATGGCAACGTATTCCTGCGGTATACGAGCCAGGATTTTACCAACAGGGGATCGAGGGGTGGTAATAAAGTGGACGTGCCCAACTGGGTCATGTTCATGGGTCAACGTAAAGTAGGCGCCAACGGTTTGTTTCATTTCAGCACGATGTTCTCACTTGACGCCGCGATCGCCGGGGGTTCAGGGTATCCATTACTGTTCCAGTCTGGCGAGGCTTACCAGGGAAAGGCTTTGGTGGACAGGCAACACCCGCATGATTTCTTTTCGGAGTTGGCCGTCAGTTATTCGCATTCACTTTCAAAGAACGCGGATGTCTTCGCTTACCTGGGATATCCAGGGGAACCAGCGTTGGGACCGGTAGCATTCATGCATCGTCCTTCCGCGTTGTACAATCCCGATGCGCCCATATCTCACCACTGGATAGACGCGACACATATCACTTTCGGCGTGGCTACGATCGGCGTGCGGCTGGGGCAGTTCAAACTGGAGGGCTCGTCGTTTACGGGACGTGAACCCAACGAAAAGCGATTTGATTTTGATAAGCCGCGGTTCGATAGCTGGAGTAGCCGCTTATCTTTTAATCCTTCGAAGCACTGGGCGCTGCAGGTGTCTCACGGTTTCTTAGAAAGCCCCGAAGAACTGCACCCCGGTGAAGACGTGAGCAAGACCACTGCTTCGGTTGTCTATAGCAAACCGCTGATGAACGAAAGCTGGGTCAATGCCGCGGCGGTATGGGGGATGAATAAAGTGAAGCACCACGAGGGCGAGCAGGCGTTCCTGCTGGAAGGTGCGTGGAACAAAGGAAAGGTGGCGGTGCATGGCAGGTACGAGTTCGTAGAGAAGTCAGTGGAGGAATTGTTACTGGACGAGAC
>JAJTCI010000087.1 GCA_021323155.1 Chitinophagaceae bacterium
CGACAGCTATGTGAAGTTCTTTTTCCGGGATAATACGCGCCGCATGCCACCCGGTGTACGCGTGTTCAATAAAGTCGGGTGGAGCTATGGCTTCATGACCGACGTGTCTTACATCGTGGACTTTAATAATAACATCGAGTTCATGCTTGCCGCCACCATCTATGTCAACAGCGATGAAGTAGTGAACGACGGAAAATACGATTACAATTCCGTCGGCTACCCTTTCCTCTACCAACTGGGGCAGACGATCTATCGCCACGAGTTACAACGAAAAAGAAAACACAGTCCCGATCTTTCTGCTTTCAAGCTGGAGTACGAAAGCCGTGGTCCTGAAACAACCTTGCCGTTGCAGCGTGTAGACAACTGAAACCCTTCATTAATGAAAGCCATTACCCGGACTACAAAATAGTAAAGCTAGTATGCCACTAAATGAAACACAGTTCACCAAAGACCTCACGAACAAAATGGTGCTGGTCACCCGCAGGTTCAATGCACCTGTAGAACTAGTGTGGAAATACTGGACCCAAAAAGAACACCTCGACCAGTGGTGGGCACCGCAACCTTTTAAGGCCAGGACAAGATCTATGGACTTCCGCGAAGGCGGCACCTGGTTGTATTGTATGGAAGGACCCTCAGGCGAACGACACTGGGCACGCGCCGACTATGAGACCATCATACCCGGCCAACGCTTCACCTGCATGGATGCTTTCTGTGATGAGAACGGCGGACTCACCACCTACGCACCCCGCATGCATTGGGATGTGACATTTATACCCGAAGCCGATGGCACGTTGGTGACCACACAGCTTACGTTCAACAGCGAAGCGGAGCTGGACAAGATCATGGCAATGGGATTTAAAGAAGGCTTCACCGCCGCCCATACCAACCTCGACACCCTGCTGGCGAAATAAAACAGCTGTTCTTTAATGAATAGCCCAACGTACTGCGGGTCTACCCTTGGTACTTCGGGACTTCGCGCCTTTGTTATCCCACACTTTTTGCTTCTTTATGTGATAAAATAATTCACTCTCCTTTTGCCTCTTTGCTTCCTTTACTCCTTTGCTTGAAAAAACTTCGCGTGAAACAAAAAGCAAAAGGCAGCCCGAAAGCTGCCTTTACATTGAGAGTCAATATTAAAGCCATCCGTCTCGAAATCCTTTCATCATCCTCATCCCTCAGTTCCTTCGCACTGGATGATGTTATTGCTGCCGTTCATTTCCTTTCATTGTATTTCCTGTAGTATTATGACTAACAACTATGCCAAGAGAAGAATTGAACGTGTTTTCAATTGTCCACTATTGTGAATAACACTATCCTACCTGGTTCAGTTGAAGGATTGTGCTCCTGATCTGTTTATTGATCTTTTCCAGTTCAGATGACGGCCGGTTATTCTGCAGCGCCTCGCTGAACATCCGCACCAGCGATCGGTATTTCTCTGTAAGTATGTATCGTAACGTATGCATTGCCATTCCTTTTGTTTTTATAGTTTCTTCTATCTATACTATACAGTGCCTGTGCCGGAAAGAGGGTTATATCATATATTTTTTCCGGCGGCAGTCATAAGGTGTGGGTGCCAGACCTTTACCTACATGTTAATGTTTTTTCCAATTGGAGTTGGCACAGTTTTGTACCAGCTATACTTAAAGATGGGTGATGAACACAGGAAATTCTGACGGCAATGGGAAACAACAATACACCGAAGAACAGCAATGGACCATTCGCTATATGGTCGCAAAACTCGGAGCGACCGAAGACGAGATCATAGAAGCGATCACAGAAGTGGGGAATGATACAAAAGAAATTGAAGCTTACCTGGTGTTAAAGGGCAGACGTAATTAGAAGCCCCATCCCTTATTTTTTTTCTCCCGCATTCACGGTGATCTTGCGGATGATCTCGTCCAGCTGCATCGTCGACGCTTCCAGGTGCCTCAATACCTCCGCGTTTTGTTCGCTCATACCCTGCAGATCAAAGCACGGTACCAACCCAAGTATATTGGCAACGGGGCGGCGCAGTTCATGCGACTGTATCCATGCGATCTGTTTCAGTTGCGCATTCTGTTTCTCTATTCTTTCCAGGTATTCCTGCTGTTCCGTGATGTCGCGTGATATACAACTCACTCCGATCACCTGCCGGTGTTCATTGTGTATGGGGTTGAACCGTACCTCCTCGTGCAATACCTGGCCATTGCTCTGCAACGTACGAACCACCTTGAATGATTCCGCGTTGAAAGCACGGCCATAATAGTGCATCCATTCGTGGTAGGAATTCTCGGAAAAATACTCACGCTTAAGGGCCGATACATCATGCCCCGTGATTTTCTGCATCCGCTTCCGGAAACTGGTATTGGCAGAGATAATATTGAGTTCTTTGTCTACACTCCAGATCAGGTCCTCCGTATTATCGATCGTAGCTTTCAGGTTTTGTTCGTTCAGCGATACGGCACGCTGCAGTGTTTTCCTTTCGGTGATGTCCATAAAAAAAGCGGTGATGCCATTTCCTGAAGGATACAGGTTAGCCGCAAGCCACACATTAAGCGGCCTGTAGTACGCTTCAAAATGAACGCTGGTCCTGGTGGCCACGGCCTGCTCGTATTGCTTCCCGAACACAGTGCCCTCCGCTTCCGGGAACACCTCCCACAGTGGTTTACCCAACAGGTCTTCATGGTTCCGGTGCACCATCCGCTCGAAAGTACTGTTCACGTAAGTAAAACGATGGTGTTCATCAACGGCGAAGAAACCGTCCGTGATACTCTGCAGGAGCGCTTCCATTTCGCGCGCCTTTGCTTCCAATGCGGTTTTCGCATGCACCATTTCATCGGCGTTCAGTGCCATCACCAGTCGCGCGTCCTGCTGCTGGAATTTCATGGTGTAGGCATCGACCTGCACGAAAAATATGGACCCGTCTTTTCGTTTGTGCCGCCAGATACCGAAGTTGGCGAATTGACTTCTATCCGTTCTAACCAACGAAAGAAACTGTTGCCGGTCTTCAGCCGGTCTTATTTTATCTGCAGTGAGTGAGAGGAACTCTTGCCTGGAATAACCATATTGTTGCAGGGCTGAATGATTCACCGCAAGGAACCGGAAGGTTTCGTGTTCAAAAATGAACATAGGCGCGGGGTTCTCATCAAACAGGCGGCGGTAATCCGAAAGTATTCGTCCCCTCACCCGTACGTAACGCAGTGAACGCTCTAAGACGTCTTTCCCGATCCTTTCTTTCTCCAGGTAATCGTCCGCACCCTGTCCCAGCAAATGGAAAGCGTCGGCCCCGTTAACGGTATCGGCGATGATGATAACGGGCGTATCAGGAAAAATACTCTTAAGACCGGACAGCGTCCCCTGAGCCGGCGCGTCGGGCAATTCAAGTGCGGCAATCACCGAACCGATCCCGGGCTCCGCTGCCAAACTTGCTTCCTGAAAACAGCAACATTCAATGATTCCACCGGGAGGATAACCGATCTGGAGCAGGTACTTCCTTAACAGGAGCAGGACATCTGGTTCATCGTCAACGATAAGGATTTTTTCTCGCGTCATAGGATACAGGTCGTTTAATCCTTTGCGGTCATATGGAAATTACGACGATAGGCCCGCTTTTCAAAAAAAAATCCGCATCGCTTCCGCATGGATAACATGTGCTTTTCCTGCATTTTCGACTAGGCTCGAAACGGCTTTAATTTCCTCCTACTTTAGCAACATGAAGGCAGCCTCCGTCAACGAGATCAAAGATCAACTAAAAGAGACCAGCAAAACAGAACTCATTGCGCTCTGCCTGCGACTGGCCCGCTTTAAGAAAGAGAACAAGGAACTCCTGGATTTTCTTCTCTTCCAGGCGCACGACCTCGAAGGCTACACTACACTGGTGAAAGGCGAAATGGATGAACTGTTCAACGACGTAAACACCAAAGGCGTCTACCTCGCCAAGAAAACACTGCGCAAGATCCTGCGCATCGCAAACAAATACATTCGTTATACCGGCAGCAAGACCGCCGAAGCGGATATACTCATTCATTACCTCACCCGCTTCCGTGCTACCGGCCTTCCGTGGCAGAAAACAAAAGTGCTCCGCAATATCCACGATGCCCAGCTAAAGAAAATAACCGCCGCCATCGACGGCATGCACGAAGACCTGCAATACGACTACCGCAAAGCGTTGGAGGAGCTGTCAGGGGAGTGAAACATAACCCCACCATTTATGGTGGGGATGAAAAAGCATCATTCAACCCGGGCTTTAGCCCGTACTTTGATCATCGGTGTGCTGCCCGCAGTTGTGGGTCGCTGCCCACCGTTGGTGGTCGTCTACCGCCGTTGTTGGTCGCCCCTGGCCAGCCGTAGACAGGCTGACCAACAACTTCCTTCATACTATTGTTGGTCGCCACTCGTGACGTGACGACAATTTACGGACCTGTCTCTTTGCAATCATCGCCTACCTGCAACTTGCAACCTGAAACCTGCAACCTGACTTAAGTCGCCACCGACCAACCACCACCGATCAACGAACCCTACTGCACCACCAGCACCTGCGTTTGAATCGCGCCATCTTCGGCCATCACTTTCAACCAGTACACACCTTTCGCTACACCACTTAGCGCTACCTGGTTACTGCTACTGCAAGACGCACTCCGCCATACCGTGTTCCCCTGGCCATCCACGAGCATGATCGATTTTATGTTCTCACCATCCACCCGCACGTAATTGTTAGCGGGGTTGGGATACACATGAATTGTATTGCCCCTATTCCACCACACGCGCGCGACAGGCGAGTAACTCACCGCGCCATCTTTATACGCCACCTGCAGGCGATAATACAGGTCTGAGTCCAGGTCAGCCGCGGCCACATCAACAAGAGAATATTCATGCACGCTTCCGGCACCTGCTGCATTTACATTACCCACCGAGCTGAATGTTTTTCCATCCTTACTGCGCATTACCGTATACTTCAGCACCTGCTCTTCCCCGGAAGTTTTCCAGTCGCACTGCACATCCCTGCCCGATTTGTTAGCACTAAACGATATCACCTGCAACGGTAAAGGCACCGTCGTCCGGATCAATATCCTGCTGGTCCACGGTTGCAACGTCAGGCTCGTCACTGTCATATCATCCAAGTCTTTCCACTGCACGCCTTCCAGGTCCTGCACCACCACGTTGTCCGTCGGGTTCATGAATAGTTTCGATTTGTCTTCGATCGAGTCAGTCCAGGTAAAGCTGTTCGGCACTGTATTCATATCAAACCCCGTCGCGCTCCGCCAGGCGGCGAGTGTCAATAGGGGAGGTGACGACTTCAACGCGATCAGGTTGGTGAACGGTTGAATATAATAGTTGTTGTTGATCACTCCTGCCGTGAAGGCGTTCGTATAATCCACGTACCGGATAACCGTACCCGCCTGCGCGCCGGTGAATTTCTTCGCGAAGAACACATTACCCTGTATGTCCATATTACTGATAGCGGTATCAACCTGGTCGCCGCCATTCAGGTCCAGCGCTACGCTGAAGCCATACACCGTATTACCCGATATCGTATTGTGATGCGTACCGCTGTTCATGAAGATGCCTTTCTTCATGCGGCCGAATACAGTATTGTCCTGCACGGTGGAGTATTGCGTAGAGAAGTCGAAATAGATGGCGGGTGTGACGAATGAACCGCTACCGCCCTCACTGTTACCATCGCTGGTGCTGATGAAGTTGTTGCGGAAAATATTGTACTTCGAATTCGCTCCGTAGGATTTAAGTGCAGCCCCGTCGTTATTGATCAGCATCACATTCTTGATGATGTTCTTTTCAACGATATGGTTCCTCCCATCGGCGGCGATACCGCAATAGCCGGCCCCGTCGATATCATTGTGGTGGATATGGCAGTTGTCAACGAACGCCGCCTTGATAGCGGATAGGTTGATCTCGGTGCCGATTCCACTATTGCGGAACTGCCCGATATCCCTGAAGGTATTGTGGTGTACCTGCGCATTCGTGGCGTCGCCGCTGATGAACATCGCGATGCCATCCACTTCGGTAAAGTGGGAGTTGCTGGTCTCGTTATAACTGCCCTTATCATTCACACCGTGTTCATACTGTCGCGCGAAAGTGCAGCTGTCTATCCTGATGTACTGGTTGTTGACCGCGCCGATCATCACGCCCGTCTTCGATTGCTTCTCGAACGTGATGCCTTTTATCGTGATATAAGATACGTTGTTCAGCAGTTTAATACCGAATGAATCCACCGAGCCTTCGCAGTTGAGCGTGTTGGGGTCCACGCCGGTGGAAGGTTTATAGTACACTTTCTGGTCGGCGGATGAGTACTTCCATTCGGCAGCGGTGTCCAGGTGCTGGATATTGTCATAAAGGAAATAAGCGAAGTTGGCAATCGCGGCGATCGTCAGTCCGGAGCTGTAGGTGATCTTATCGACAGTCACGTCCGCGACACCCGTTTTTTCCCAGCACCACTGCGCGGTATGCACGCATACTTTCGAATTGTTCACCATGGAGGGGGGCACACCGGTGATATCAGCGTCTTTGATATAGAATTTCTGTGCGGAGTCCAGGTACAGGTAACGGCCATTGTTTGGGTAGCGCGCGAGTATCTGTTCTTTGTCAGCCACGAAGAAGTTCTCCATCGAATCGGTGAATGACGACTGGTAAGCGTTATACGTACTATTGAAAGTCCAGCCACTCACCACCCGCGCGCCGCTGATCACTGGTTTGGCGCCAGCATCATAGGCGCCGATGAATATGGGAGCGCTGCTGTTACCGGAGTGGCGAATATTGATCTGTCCCCGGAACACGTCCCCGCAGCGAAACAATACATTGTCTCCCGGTGCCAAAGGGAGCGTATTCAGTTTCGCGATCGTCTGGAAAGGCGATGCAGCCGATGTGCCGCTGTTCAGGTCGTTTCCCGATGCGGAGAAATAATAAGTGGTAGCATTCGCCTCAATCGCGCAAAGCACGAGACAGCCAATCAGGGCAAGGGTTCTCATTGAGTAGGTGGTTTATGTCGGTGATGCGAGGCGGGGGTAGGACAGCGGGACTTATAAATAGTTTAACACGGTGTGCCCGTCTGCGGTTAGATAGAACAAGGTAGTCTTTTAATCCAACCCCACCATTCATCGTGGGGATCCAGTGTGCAAGGTCTCCTGGGCTTTAGCCCTTTACGCCGTTGTTGGTCGCCTGACCAACAACTTGCCATCATCTCTGCTTGCAGAGATCCATCCGCCTCAAACGAGTTTCAATGTATACCGTGTTTAGAGCGTATGTCAAAGGCTTCTGTAATTAATATGAACCTCCCAAATTTATCCGCGTCAATCCCCGCCTCGCCAGTCGGGCAGGCGTGTTCCCATCACATCCCGCCGTTGTTGGTCGTCCTGGCCAACAAGATTCCGTAGCAGGATAATCATCGACCCAATCTCAAATCTCAAATCTCCTCAGGTCGCCGGTGCAATCATCGCCTACCTGCAACTTGCAACCTGCAACCTGCAACTCAACCTGCAACCTGCCTCAATCCTTCTTCTTCCTCTTCTTCCTCCTCCCTTCCTCCACCACGAACGTCACCGTCTGCTGCATCCGCTGTTTCACCGGTTTATTAAATTGAATGGCTGGCCGCCACTGCGGACCACTCCGTATCACGCGCAGCGCCTCCACCGTACAAGAATGGCATGCCGGTGTAGTGCTGTCCGCTTTCACGTCTATGATGTTTCCCTCTTTGTCAATCTGGAACGACACCGATACACGATAGGTCCCCTCATCTTCTCCCGCGTCTACCGGGGCTTCCGCGATCAGGCTGGTCGCGATGTACCTGCTCCATGCTTTGTAACCACCCGTGAACTGCGCCTCCCGCTCCGTCACGTAGCCGGGGATGCTGTTGCCCTCCTCATCCCATCCCTCCTGGAATGTGTCGCCATTCTTGCCATACGATATATAAGACCGCTTTTTCCCGTTAGGGTGGTAGGTGGTCCGGTTCACCATCTCGCTTTTATCATCGTATACGTTCGTGCTCGTCAGCACACCCTCGTCATTGTAATTATCGAACTTCCCCACCGGCGAGCGCATGTCCGCTTTCAGGTAAGTACCTTGCGATTGCAATAAATTGTTCTTAGCGTAGTAAGACTTTCCATACCACAGGTTCCCCTGCTTCGTCACCACGATATAAATATGCGCGCTGTCTTTAATGCGCGTATCCTTCCCCTTTTTGTCAAAATACACGATGGTGCTATCCTGCGCCTGTATCAGAAAAGGCGCCGCCATCAAAATCACGAGTACAAGAATTTTCATAGATGAATACATGTTCGTAAAAATAATGGTTCTTCCGTTTTGATGCCCGCCTCCCCGCTGTTGTTGGTCGTCCCCCGCCGTTGTTGGTCGGTCGCCCGCCGTTGTTTGCTGCCCCCGCCGTTGT
>JAJTCI010000088.1 GCA_021323155.1 Chitinophagaceae bacterium
TTGATATCGTCCTGCCGGATGGCCACCAGCGAGGCATACAGCATCCCGGTGACGGATAATACGATGATGGCCTGGCTGAACTGCTCCGTTGCAGATGGAAATACCGGGATCAGCCAGCGCAATACAGCGAAGATGCCCATCTTCACCATCACACCGCTTAACATCATTGTTCCCGCCGTAGGGGCTTGTTCATAGGTATCAGGTTGCCATGTATGGAAAGGGAAGATCGGCATCTTGATCGCGAAAGCGATAAAGAAGAGCCAGAACATTACGGCTTCCTCGCCCTTGCCCAGGTTAACATTATAGAAAGCCTGCAGCGCGAACGATTGCTCCGGCGTTTTGTAATAGAGATACAAAATACCCAGCAGCATCAGTAAAGAACCCACGAACGTATAAATAAAGAATTTAAAGGTTACCGCTATGCGTTTCTCCCCGCCCCACTGGGAACATAGAAAATAAGCTGGTATGAGCGCAAGTTCCCAGAAGAAATAAAACAAGAGTATATCGAAAGACAAGAACACGCCCATCATCCCGGCCTGGGTCAGCAGCATCAATGCGTAAAAAGCGCCCGGGTTCTGGTAACGGTTACGGTAGGTAGCGACGAAGATCACCGGCATGGCTACCGCGTTGAGCAGGCATAGTATCTGGCCCATACCATCGAGTCCAATAGTAAAACGACTGCCGAGAGATGCCAGCCAGGGCGCATCATAATGCAGGTTGGCAGGCTGGTTGAAGAGGCACAGTCCCGATACTGATATCGCGGCTGTCACTAAAGATGACAGTAATGCCCAGCCCTTCGCCGCTTTAGGATCTTTGATAAAAAAGCTGGCAAGACCGCTCAATAAAGGAATCACTATCAACAAAACCGGTATCATATCAGAATATTCGTCTTAACGCTGTGAAAATTACTTCCTGCTCTCTTAAAATGAGTATGATCACTACTAATGACAATACCATTACCAATATATAACTGCCTACCTGCCCGTTCTGGATCAGCCGCACCTGGCGAGATGAGTACTGGATCAGTCTTCCAACGCCATTTACCGCGCCGTCGACCACTGAACGCTCAAATACATCTTTGATGAATCCACCCACGAGGTGCAGGGGACGGACGATGATGGCATCGTACAGCTCATCAACATACCATTTATTCTCGAGGACCTTACCAAGCCCGCGATTCTCAACGAACTTCTCCCTACGACTGTAAGCACGCCAGGCGAAGGCAATGACCACAACGATCAGTAAGGTTACGGCGCCCATCATGATCCACTCAGTTTGGTGTGACAGGTGATGACCGGTTGTATGGCTTTCATTATAGGTTGCACTTGCTGCAAAGATGGGCGCGAGGAAATTCTCCAATGTGTGCGCACCTTCCGCGAATACGGCAGGGATACCTAAGAATCCACCAAACACAGACAGGATCGCAAGTACGATCAAAGGAATTGTAATAGCAGAAGGGCTCTCGTGGAGGTGATGCTGTTGTTCAGCCGTACCCCTGAATTTCCCGAGGAAAGTGAGCGCGTACAAGCGGAACATATAAAAAGCAGTCATCAATGCGCCAGCCACACCAATATAATAGAACAATGGGTTCTCGTTATAAGCCCCGACAAGAATCTCATCTTTGGAAAAGAAACCGGAAAAAGGCGGCACACCCGCGATGGCAAGGCAGCCGAGGAGGAAGGTGATGTGCGTAACCGGCATGTGTTTTTTCAGCCCGCCCATGTTGCGAATATCCTGTTCATGGTGCATCGCGTGGATGACGGATCCGGCGCCAAGGAATAACAAGGCTTTGAAGAAGGCGTGCGTCATCACGTTAAACACCGCACCGGTATAAGCGCCTACGCCCAAGCCAAGGAACATATATCCCAGCTGGCTAACGGTTGAGTAGGCCAGCACCTTTTTAATATCGTTTTGCTTCAGGGCGATGGTCGCCGCAAAGATGGCAGTGGCCAACCCGATAATCGCGACTATGTCGGAGGTATACGGCGCGATCGTATACATGATATTGCTCCGCGCGATCATGTAGATACCCGCAGTGACCATCGTGGCGGCGTGAATCAATGCGGATACAGGCGTTGGACCCGCCATCGCATCAGGCAGCCAGGTATACAAAGGAATCTGGGCGCTCTTTCCCATGGCACCGACAAATAACAACAAGGTGATCGCGGTGAGTTCCGTTGGTGTGAATGAACCTACCTGGGCAAATACATCCGAGTAGGTAGCAGTTCCGAGTTTCGCGATGATCCAGAATATGGCGAGCAGGAAACCAAGGTCGCCGATGCGGTTCATCACGAAAGCCTTTTTCGCCGCGTAGTTGTAATTGTTATTCTTAAACCAATAGCCAATGAGCAGGTAGGAGCAAAGTCCCACACCTTCCCAACCGATGAACATGATGACGAAATTCGCGCCCATCACCAGGAGCAACATGGAGAATACAAAGAGATTGAGGTAAGCAAAATAGCGCGCGAAATGCTCCGGGCGTTCCCCGTTCATATACGCGGTGGAATAAACGTGAATGAGAAAGCCGATGCCGGTAATGATCAATAAGAACAAAGAGGACAGCTGGTCAACCTGGAAAGCGAAGGGAATGCGAAAAGCGTCGACGCTGATGAAATCAAAATAGCTGACAACGATCGGTGCACCGCTGCCTTTCACTTTGAAAAACAAGACAAGGCTGATGACAAATGCTGCGAGGATCACGCCACTACCGATGATGCCCGTCATTGACTTAGACAACGACTTCCTGAACAGTCCATTGACCAGGAAGCCTATGAAGGGAAGGAGTGGTATTAATAAGAGCAGGTTGTTCATTTTAAGTCAAAGTGAAAAGTCAAAATGTGGCTTTTGAATCTTTAATTTTTCAGCCTATTTAAAAAATTGATATCAACAGAATGCACGTTCCGGTACATCATTACAATGATCGCCAGTCCCACACTTACTTCCGCAGCCGCCACCACCATGATAAAGAATACGAAAATCTGCCCGTCGATCCCGCTATTGGCCCCCTGCAGTAAACTACCATGGTGCATTTTGGAAAAAGCCACCAGGAGGAGGTTCACCGCGTTCAACATCAGTTCAATGCACATGAACACGATGATCGCGTTCCGGCGCGTGAGGACACCAATAATCCCGATGCAGAACAGGGTTGCAGAAAGGATCACGTAATAATGAATCGGCATAATCTTAATTCGATAATCTGATAATGAGATAACCGAACAATACCTGTGTATTTTCGCTTAACTCTTTTACTAATCACTCTTTTTTTCCTATCACCACCGCGCCAACCATCGCGCTCAGGAAAAGTACACTGCTTATCTCGAAAGGCACCACGTATTCCGTAAATAACACGTTGCCCAGTTTTTCTATTAGTCCAATGTCTCCCACTCTTGCCACCGCTTCCTTCGGCACGATGTCATTCGCTTCATTCCTAACCACAAGGTTGGCCGATTGCCGGATCACCGCTACCATCACTAACAGCAAGCTGCCACCAGAGATAGCGCCTGCCATTTTGATCCACATGCTCTTGCTTCGTGGTTCGGGTTCGCTGCCCTGGTTCATCAACATGATCACGAAGAGGAACAGGACCATGATCGCGCCCGCGTATACGATGAGATTAACAATAGCAAGGAACTGCGCATTCAGTAAGATGTAATGACCACTGATCGCGAAGAAAACGGCGATCAGCCAGAGCACGCTGTGTACAGGGTTCTTACTGAGCAGCACCATAATGGCGCTGACCAGTGCAAGGCCGCTTAAAAACCAGAATACTATTTCAGTTATACTCATTGCAGTTGATCAAGGTCAGTTTTCAATAGTCGAGATCAATTACGAAAGTCCCTTCGCTTTCTTGAATGCTTCGGGTTCTTTTGTAGGATCAGGAATCAGCAGGTCTTCTTTCTTATAAATAAAACTCTCCCTGGTAAAATTCGGTGGCGCAGGCGTCTCTGACAGGTAGACCGCGTCTTTTGGGCAGGCCTCTTCACACAGTCCGCAGAAAATGCAACGCAGCATATTCACCTCGTACCTGGCCGCGTACTTCTCTTCACGGTACAGATGTTCTTCGCCGATCTTTCTTTCCGCGGCTTCCATTGTGATGGCCTCGGCAGGACAAGCCAGCGCGCAGAGACCGCAGGCTGTACAACGCTCTCGTCCCTCTTCATCCCTGTTCAGCACATGCAATCCCCTGAACACTGGCGAAAAGGGTCGCTTTTTCTCCGGGTAATTGATCGTTGGCCTTTTCTTAAATATATGGCTGAAGGTGATGAACATCCCTTTCAGGATATTCCACAGGTAGAGCCGTTCGATGAATGTCATCGGCTTCCTGTCTACCACTTTCGCCCTATTGGTTAATGCCTGCATTTAATCCTTTCCTCTTGTTTCAGAATGTTCGCAAAAATATTTTTATATGCCGGTGTGACCAAGTTTATCTCTATCCATTTGCCTCACCATCATGTTCCACGTTCCTTATTTATCATTTAACCACAGCACTACCGCTCCGGTGATCACCATATTAGCCAAAGCAAGCGGCACCAGCTTCTTCCAGCCGAGGTTCATGAGCTGGTCGTAACGGAACCTTGGAATCGTCCACCTGACCCACATAAAGAGGAATATGAAGAATCCCACCTTCAAGGTCAGGGCGATAATCCCCACCAGCGCCAGCCAGTTACCCCAGTGCGCGTGCGCCGACTCGTTAAAGAAAGGCATATCGTACCCGCCGAAGAACAAGGTAGCCATGATGACGCTACTGATAAACATATTGATGTACTCGGCAAACAGGTAGAACCCGAGTTTCATCGAGGAATATTCCTGGTGATACCCGAAATTCAGCTCATTCTCCGCTTCAGGGAGGTCAAATGGCGTACGATTACACTCCGCGAATGCAGCAATCAAAAAGATCAGGAAACCCAGTGGCTGATACAGTACGTTCCATCCAAGGAAGCCGCCCCAATCGCCCGCCATCTGTTGTGTTACGATATCGCGCATGCTAAGGCTGCCACTCATAAATAGTAGCGCAATAAGTGAAAGGCCCATCGCGAGTTCATAGCTGATGGCCTGTGAAGCAGCGCGCAGCGCAGCCATCAAAGAGAATTTATTATTGGACGCCCATCCGCCGATCATGATACCGTACACACCGAGGCTGACCACCGCGAAGACATACAACACGCCAATGTTTACGTCCGCCACCTGCAAGTCTACTTGCCGGCCAGCTACTTCTATTGTTCCACCAAAGGGTATTACGGCGCTGGTCATCATCGCCGCCATCATTGCGAGACAAGGACCAAGTATGAAAAGAAAACGATTCGCGCTGTTGGGTATGATCTCTTCCTTCATGAAGAGCTTCAATCCATCCGCCAAAGGCTGGAATAAACCAAATGGGCCCGCGCGCGTTGGTCCGCGGCGATCCTGCAACAGCGCAGCGATCTTGCGCTCACTCCAGGTCTCATACATAGCGATGACAAGTGATATGGTGACCACCGTTGCGATGAGTAGAAACTTTTCCAATACCAGTATCCAATCTATGTTCATTGCGGATTGATGTTTGAATTGTCTTCGAATGTCTGGCTGGTAGCCGGCCCTTGTATCTCGCTCAGGTGGATCTCCGGCTTATTCACATCACTCACGTCGTGGATATCCATCAATAATTTCGGGTTGCGGCCACCCATTACTTCGGGTAGCACGTTTTGCGGCTCCTCGACTTTCAGGTAATGGTTCTGCGAGATCACTGATTGCCTGCTGATGTCCCGCGGGCCTTCGATCACCCAATCACTGGTTTGCTTTTTTTCGAACCGGCACTCGTTGCAGATCCAACCGGTCTTGCCATTTTCATCATTTTCTATTTCACCCCATTGGTCTTTCCGCGCGGTAACACGATAAACTTCCTCTCCCCGGTTCCATAGTGTAACCCTGCCCGAACATTTGGGACAATCCCGATGGGCGTTCATTGGCTTCAGGAACCATACGCGGTTCTTGAAGCGGAAGGTCCTGTCTGTGAGCGCACCAACCGGACATACATCGATCACGTTCCCTATAAAATCGTTTTCAAGGCTTCTTTCAATATAAGTAGCGATCTGAGAATGGTCACCCCTGTCTAACACACCATGCTCACGTTTGCCGGTGAGCTGGTCGGCTACATATACACAACGATAGCAAAGGATACACCGCGTCATATGCAGTTGTATATACGGACCAAGGTCATGCCGGTCGAAAGTTCTCCGGGGAAATTCATACCGCGTACCTGCTTTGCCGTGACCATAACTGAGGTCCTGCAGGTCGCATTCACCTGCCTGGTCGCATACGGGGCAATCAAGGGGGTGGTTGATAAGCAGCATCTCCACGACACCATTCCTTGCATCGATCACTTTTTCAGATGTGATGTTCTTTACTTCCATCCCTTCCATTACTGTTGTGCGGCAGCTGGCAACCAGCTTGGGCATGGGGCGTGGATCCTTTTCAGAGCCTTTGCTTACCTCCACCAGGCAGGTCCGGCACTTACCACCGCTGCCTTCCAGCTTGCTGTAGTAGCACATAGCCGGGGGAGCCACTTCACCACCGACCATACGTGCAGCGTTGAGAATGGTGGTGCCCGCGGGGACTTCCAGGGTGATATTATCGATCGTTACTTTTATTAGCTGCTCGGACATAATTCAAAAGTCATAATTAAAAATTCAAAATCTCCTATTCCTTCACTGATTAGTAGCCCTGGCGATTCACTTAGTTATTTCGTCAACTTCCCACTGGCACATGTATCGGATCCGCATATCCCGCCAAACCGTAATTCCGTTTTAAACATTCCTCGGGATTCAGCACATGCCATTCAAATTCATCCCTGAAATGCCGGATCGCTGCTGCTACCGGCCATGCTGCCGCGTCACCTAGCGGGCAGATCGTATTCCCCTCAATTCTTCGCTGGATATCCCACAACAGGTCTATATCACTGAGTTTTCCCTTGCCGTACTCAATATTCTTCAGGACCTTCTCCATCCATCCGGTGCCTTCGCGACAAGGTGAACATTGGCCGCAACTTTCATGACGGTAAAAAGTAGCCAGTGTGAGCGTATGTCGCACTACGCACTGGTCGTCGTCTAATACGATGAATCCACCGCTACCCATCATAGAACCCGAAACAAAGCCGCCGTCGGCCAGGCTTTCGTAGTTCATGTAACGCGTTTCTCCCTTCGCAGTTTTTAGCAAGAGGTTGGCAGGGAGAATGGGCACTGAAGATCCGCCGGGGATACAGGCCTTTAATTTCTTACCGTTGGGTATACCGCCACAGTATTCGTCGCTGTAAATAAACTCCTCGACTGATATAGTCATATCTATCTCGTACACACCTGGCTTATTGATATTGCCACAGGCCGAGATCAATTTTGTACCGGTGGACTTGCCGACGCCGATCTTCGCATATTCTTCGCCGCCCATGTTGATAATGGGTACGACAGCTGTAAGCGTTTCCACGTTGTTCACTACGGTGGGGCAATCCCACAAGCCTTTTACCGCAGGGAAAGGAGGTTTGATGCGCGGGTTGCCTCGTTTGCCCTCCAGCGACTCGATCAACGCGGTCTCTTCGCCGCAGATGTAGGCACCGGCACCACGCTGCACGTATATTTCGCAGTCGAACCCGCTGCCTAAAATATTTTTTCCAAGGAAACCGTTTTGCTTCGCCTCCGCGATGGCTTGCTCCAGTATGTCTACGATCCAGGCATATTCACCGCGGATGTATATATAAGACCGATTAGAACCGAGTGCGTATGAAGACACGATCATCCCTTCTATTAACAGATGCGGAAGGAACTCCATCAGGTAGCGGTCTTTGAAAGTGCCCGGTTCGGATTCATCGGCATTGCAGATCAGGTAACGGGGCACACCTTCAGGTTTTGCAAGAAAGCTCCACTTCATACCGGTTGGAAAACCTGCACCACCCCTTCCACGAAGGCCGCTTTTTTTAACTTCCTCCACCACCGCGTCCGGGCCCATTTGTTTCAGTGCCGTCTCCACACTGCGGTAGCCCCCGTGCTTACGGTATGCCTCGAAGAAGCGTATGCCTTCCACGTGATCGTTCTCCAGTAATATTTTTTTCATGCCCAAATTCCCCCAGGGACTTTATATGTTAGTTAGTCTGACGTCATCGACCGGCGAATCAATAAATTCTTCTTTGCTGGCGGTAATGAGTGATGTGCGCGTCGATTCTCCAGATCATTACACAAACCATTGCCACGATCGCACCGAACTTAAAAAAATCGTCTTTCGCATTCCAGTTCCACCATACCCAGGCAATACCGATCATCGTACCCAGGTCATTCAAAACCAGTTTCCAGTTCAATTTCATCAGCATGCATTGATGTTATTTCAATACC
>JAJTCI010000089.1 GCA_021323155.1 Chitinophagaceae bacterium
TTGTAATCGAACTTGGGTCCTGGTGCCGGGTTGCCGTTTGGCAGGTAAAGACAACCTATAACGATGCCGTTCACCACCGCTTCTATATACCGGCTATGCAGGTCTGCCGGGTCACCCGGCAGTACGCGGCATCTTTCCTGTGGCAATTCATGGCGGGAGAGGATCGCTACACCATTCCAGCTTTTCTGTCCATGCCAGATCGCCTGGTAGCCGGCATTGGCAATGGCCTCACGTGGAAACTTTTCTTCGGGTGCTTTCAATTCCTGCAGGCAGACCACGTCTGGCTGCGTTTCTTCTAACCAACGGAGTAAAACAGGCAGGCGCCCATTAACGCCATTTACATTATAGGTTGCGATTCTCATATTCTATGAATTAGCCCAAAGGTCGGGTATTCACGAACGGATCGCCAACGATACGGGCCGGTAAAGCGATGAATTAACTGGTATGAAGAGGCGCTGATCAGGCGCGCATTGAGAAGGCTGCGTAATTAACATTCGGCCGTGCCGGTGGTACATCTTCGATGCACTCCAGGCAGTGGCTGATCCTTTTCATTTCCTGCAGGATCGGTTTGATCGCGTTCCATTCGGTGCCTTTTTCCACTTCACCTAAGAATTCCCTTACCAGTAACAGGTATTGCAGCCGGTATTTTTCGGCCATTTCTTTTTGCATTGCCTTTTTCTTTTGTTCCCTTAAGTACAGCTATGGGCGGGATAAAAGGACTACAGCGTAAAACTGAAAACGATGTAAGCGATAAAAATGACCAGCAATACAAGCCAGTTGTAAGGCGCGGGTTTATTTTCCACCTCTTCCTCCCTGCTGACCGGGCTCTCCGGCGAATAAAGTTTCATGAATTCAGATTTAAGTCCCGTAATGTTGAACACACAAAGTGTTCCAAAACACCACGGCTGTTTCTAACACATTCTGGTGCAGCTTTTATCTGCCCGAATTTCACCTTTCGCGCACTGCCCCGCGGGAATCTCCCGGCAGCGCCAGCACAAAAAATTACCCATGCGGCCTGACGGAACAGGGCATAAACCCCGGCGAGCCCTAAAACGTTGCATTCGCGGGATCCCAAATTGATACGGATACCACGATGATTGAGTAATTTGAAAAATGGTTTATTCGACACTGCTGAAGTCTGTCACACTGGCCATCTTATGCCTCTCGTCCTGCCATACAGAACAGGATAACAACGATCAAGGGAAAGATTCCACCCGCAAGCCATCTACCCTCCCCTCGCTGGAGCTAAAAAAACAATGGCGCCTTATCTCATACGGTGGCGACACGGCAGCGTTTGCCGCGATGTACCCAATGCAACCACCCTATATCGTAATCGACTCCGCTCAATCCGGCGTATACGGCAATACTGGCTGCAATGCTTTTGGCGGAACTGCAAACGTGAAAGGCGACTCCTTGCGCTTCATCACCCCGTTTGAAATGACCGCGATCGGTTGCCCGGGGGAAGGAGAAGAAAAATTCACCAGGTTTATGGCCCGCGTCTCACGATATTTAATGAAAGCGGACACGCTAGTGTTAATGGAAAGAGACACACCGATAATGTCTTTCATCAAAAAGCCTTAGCTATCGCAACCTGAACTTCGAGACTACCGGGTTGACGAGAGAGTCCAGGATCTTTTCTGCCTGTTGCTGATTCCTGTTATAAACGCCCAGGTTGGTATTACCCAGAGCGAACAGCCAACCGCGATGCACGGCCAGTGTAGTGGGACAGGTAAGAAAGGAACGGTTGATGGCGAGCGTATCGGCAGAAAGAAAATTATCCTGGCCATCCAGTTGGTAACGGAGTATGCGGTGTTCAGCGGTCCGGTCCTGCGGCCAGCCGATCGCAGCATATAATTTACTTTGGTAATATACCAGCCCATCGATCGCGTAATCCACACGTTTATCCTGTGTGGCCGAAGACACCTGTTTTGTGGCAATACCCACTTTCTGTAGCCCATATCGACCACTGGCAACGAATAGGTGTCGATCTTCTTTTCCCGCGGCGATACCATTCGCCCATTTCAGGCTTTCATTTTTAAGCCACAGATGCAAACGGCCATCCTGTAAAATAAACACAGCGCCTTGTTCCGTGTCTGTAATGAATATTCTTCCATCGCCCAATATCACCAGGTCATTCAGGAAACGGGCCGAATCATGCGCATACTTGCGTAGGATAATGCCTGCAACCGGGTCTATGGCGAACAAAGCCGTTCTTCCTTTTCCATCCGCACTGCAGGCCCAGAGCGTGTCGCCGGTACCGGAGAATTTCATTCCAAGTCCCCAGGCAAACCCTTCCTGCCCGCTTTGGATCACGTCCCTTACCTCCGCTTTTTCATCAACAGAAACCACCTTGTCCTGGTGCAGGCTGCCCAGGTAGATCATTCCGGTGGCAGGATGCACGGCGATCCCTTCTGGTATGAGTGTTTTGGCCTTCACTTCCTGCAGGACCGGCGGAGTACCTCCATCTTTATGGGCCGTTTTGCACGCCACGGTGCCGAGGATCAATAAGGAACAACAAATGAGCGCCTTCATGCAGTTTAATTTCTGCTTAAAAATATCGCTTCCGCTTCTGCAGCGTCACGGTATTTTTACCAGCGGTGCTCCACTTTGTTCCCCTTCCTAAAAAGGCGAATCGCAAATCCAGGTAGCCGCAGTGGCTTCTCTTGCTTATCTTTATACGCCAACATATGTCAACCCCCTTACCTATTACCAACTGGTCCCTGCGCAGGGCATTACAAACACTGCCGGGGCTCTTTGAAAGAGCCAGGGTGCGCATCATTTTCATACTGCTTGCTTTCGCGGTAGCAAAAGCGCTGTCAGTGGTGGGTGTTTCGTTGTACAAAGACCAGCCGGAACAAATGCCACGCGGGATCGCCGCGTTGGTATGCTACATTATATTGATGAAAGCCTTGCTCAGCTACCCTTCCCGGCTCCGGTTGTTTTCTCACATCATGCTTGTCGCCGGGCTGGTGTTGATATGGAGTAACATTTTTGTTTACACACTAACGATCAACCTGATCACCCTCCAGTTTGTTTTCATGGCAATACTCGGTAGCTTTTATACACTCGGCAGCAGGGCCGGGATCATCTACACTTTCCTCTCAGTACTGCCTGTAATGATCTTCATTTTTATGGGCGGTGACCGCCTGCCAACAGCCAGCACAGCCACAGAACTGGCCTCGCCGGGATTCGAGATCATGGCCACGCTCAACTTTCTCACGATCGCTTTCGCGCACTATTATTTTTTCAAGGCATTCGATAGTAATATAAAGGAGAAGGAAAAGCTCAATGCACAGTTATTGGTGTCCGCCGCCGAAGCGCAGAAAGTAGCGGAAACCCGGACAAACTTCCTCGCCACAATGTCGCACGAGTTACGTACACCACTTAACTCAGTGATCGGCTTGACAGAACTCATGTCTGACGATCAACGCGACCAGCCGCAAAAAGAGAACCTCGACATCCTGCGGAATTCAGCGCTCGACCTGCTCTCACTCATCAATAATATACTCGACATCAACAAGCTCGACTCAGGCAAACTGCAACTGGAGAATGTTCCCTTTCCCCTGTACCAGCTGATCAATAATGTTTGTTCGGTATTAAAAGTAAAGGCGCGGGACAAACAGCTCGATCTTGTCCTGGAGACCGACGACGCAATAAAAGACCTGCACGTGGTGAGTGATCCAACCCGCCTGTCGCAGGTATTATACAACCTCGTAGGCAACGCCATTAAGTTCACCGAGAAAGGTAGCGTTACCGTGCATATCGAATTGGTACAACTCACAAGCGATCACGCGGAAGTACTGATCTCTATCGCCGACACCGGCATCGGCATACACCCCGACCGCCACCTTCGCATCTTCGATACGTTCACGCAGGCCGAGGCAAATACCACCCGCAAATACGGCGGTACCGGTCTTGGCCTGTCCATCGTGCAGCAGGTACTTTCCTTATTCAACTCCGGCATCGAACTGGAAAGTAAACCGGGGGAAGGATCAAATTTCTTCTTCCGTATTATGTTCCAGACAGTGTCCGCCTCCCGGGTGGAAGATATACCCGCAAAACAAAACAGCCTTGACCACCTGCGCATATTGGTGGCGGAAGACAACGACGTGAATAAACTGGTACTGCAACAACAACTCGACAACCTGAAGGTTCGTTCGGTGATGGTAGCCGACGGTAAAGCAGCCTATGACGCCTGCATGGCGGGAGATTATGATGCCGTACTACTTGATCTCGACATGCCCGGCTGGGATGGCTATGAAACCACGAAGCAGATCAGGTCGCACAACGACCCAGGGGTATCCAACGCTTACCTGATCGCATTCACCGCTTCCGTATCCGAGGAAAAACAGATCATCGAGAACGGGTTTAACGATTTTCTATACAAGCCTGTTAGTATGAAAGACCTCCGGCAAAAGCTGGAGAAGGTCGCCTTGCGCCATTCAGCCTGATCCACGCTACCTTATCCGCTCTCCTTTCGTGGTTAACAGTTCAAATGCCTTTTCCAGCACTGCATCCTTTCCGGCGACAGGTGCTACGATCGTCGACGGCTTGAAGTTCTCCCGTGGCGTACCATTCATATGCAACAATTTTTCAACAGGGAACGAAAAGCCGATACCGGAATTGGGCATGGTATAAGAATAGATCGCGCCGTTAAGTCCAGCCATACCCGGCCCAATGATCCTCGCCCGCTTCAGCGCGTCAAAACCAATAGTGATCCCTTCCGCTACACTGCCTGTCCAGTGATTGACCAGGATCACCAGCGGTTTACTGTAAACGGGGGCGCGTGGAGAAACGATCTCGCTCCAACTACGCTTGATCCCATACTGCCTTTGTTCCGCTGTCAACTCGTGTTGCTGGTAATAGCCCGCCTGTGTGATGAAGCGCCCGATGATCGCCCTTGCAACGGTAGTGTTGCCACCCGAGGGTGTTTCGCGCAGGTCGAGTATCATGGCTTTTGTGTGACGCAGGGCATTTAATGCAGAATCGAACAAGGGAATGAGATCATTGTCCCCAAGGCTGTTGTTGATGCGCAGGTAACCCACCTTCCATTTTTCCTTTGTTTCTATGTCTCCTTGGTAGGTTACTTGTGGGAAATCGTCAGGAGAATAATCTTTCTCTGCCCCATTCCAGCGCAGGCGGAGTTGTCGTTTGGTATCGTGCGTACCGGCAAGCGCGACTCGCAATGCATAATCACGCGCTTCGCCATCGGCTTGCTTCAATGAGCGGGCGTTGAAAGGGTGCATCTTCTCTTCTATCGGGACGTTGTTGACAGATATCACCTCCATCCCGGCCCGTATCCCCGCTTTCTCTGCACCGGAACCCTTACGCACTTCCGTGATCAGTGGTTTATTGCCAATGAAAACAGCCCATAGGTCGGTACCTGATGGCACCAGCTTAGATGATTGCTTCGTGTTCGTGGACAGCGATGCGTGGTGATCATAGATTTCATGGAACATCCGTTCCATCAGCATCACGAAACTATGCTTAGAGCGCACCGTGTCAATCATCGGCGCATAAATGGTCTTTGCTTTTTCCCAATCGGTTTGCTTTTTATCCCAATAGCAATAGTCTTCTTTGATGGTACGCCAGAAGTATTCAAAATCCTCACGGTATTGTGTCGGGGTCAGCTGCGCCTGTACCACCCCGCAAACCAGCATAAGACACATGGAACCAAAAATCTTCCGCATATTTAAAATCCCGATTTTCCCTTGTGCAAAAGGGCGCTTGTTTTCATCTATTGATTAAATTTAATAAAAATCCGTATGCGCTACGCCCTCCTGCTTCTGTTCGGCACTTTCCTCTTGACGGCCTGCCCGCCCGGCGGCGTGTTACAAAAGTATAACATACCTCCCGGCGCGAAGGTGGAGAACATGTGCGATGGCATCAAGGCCATCTCCAATGCTATTGTCAACAACCAGTTCGATTTACTGGTAGGCGCTCAACAAAAAGCCGGCCCCACCACCTTTGATACAAAGATCTGGATTGCGACTTTCGAACGGCAATACGTTAACAAGACCGGCAACAACATGAGCTACCTCGCTTATACAAAGGAATCTTTCCCTTTCGTGCGGGATGCGTTGCAACGATGCATCCTGGGGGAGGTGCAGCCATCATCCAGCTTAACCGGTTATAAGATCACAGGCCGCGGGCTATACATCAATATTAACAAGGCCGGGGGCTGGAACTCCGAGGGTACTGATATCTATATCAGTAAAGAAAAACTGGATTGACCCTGGACCATAAGCGAGGATCGATATCCAGCAAGCTGTAAGCCCCTTTAACATTATTTTTGAGAAATTCCTGCCTGGTTTACCCAACGCGGTCGCCAAAGCCTGCGTCATTGGTATAATCAACAAACAAACCGATGAAAAAATTCTCAACCCTGGCCTTTATTTTACTGGCCCTCAGCACAACCTCCTGTAAAAAACAAACCGTAAAAGAAACTTCCCTCGAAGGTGAGGTGGCGGTCAAATCTGCAATGACGGCCGGCCCCTGGGTCTTCCGCAATGAAGTAGTGGTGTACAGTCCCGACAACGTAGACCACGGCCCTTCAGAAGCATGTAAGACAGACGACACCTGGACCTTCGATCTCGCCGGCAGCGCCAATGTCACCTGGGGCACCAACGATTGCAGTCCTTTCACCGTACCCTCCGGCAGTTATGGCAGCTGGCAGTTGCTCTCTGACGGCACGATACTGAAAGTCTCCTACACAAGGGATATCCCGGGGCCTTTCCAGGCGGGGCAGGATGCTTACTGGAACGTTGACTTTATGTCAGCGAAGAAAATGGTACTCAAACGGAAAGTGCAGGAGTATGGAAAGAGCTATACGCTGTATGATACCTATACAAGAAATTAACCCCTTGAAAACACGATGAAATTATTATTGAGCATTTTTCTTTTATTGGTATCTGCCTCCCTGCATTCCCAGTCCTTCGTTGAAAAAGTATACCTGAATGACAGCATAACGGTATACGAAGGCCTCATCATTGAACAGGCACCCACGCGGTACATTAAGATCGCCCGGAGCAGGGAAAAGGATACGATCACCGTTTACCTGAAAGACATCTGGAAATTGACGAAAGAATATCCCAAAGCGGACACCACCAAACGGCAAACATCGCCTGCTACCAAACCCCTGTCTGCTACCGGTAAAGCGGTTTACCTGGAAGCCTTAGGCATCGGGGGACTCTACTCGCTGAACTTCGACACGAGGCTGGTGAAAGGAAAGCAGGATGGATGGGGTATCCGTGCCGGGCTTGAATACTGCCGCGTCCGAACGATCAACTATTATGGCGATACGCTGCAGCAGGATGTGTTCGGTCTGCCATTGATGGTGAATTACCTCCTGGGCAAAGGCAACAACTTTCTCGAACTCGGGCTGGGCGTCACATATTTTATCAGGCGACCTAACGGCGAGTTGCTGAGCGAGCAGGAAGAATACACCATACCCAAACTCGGCATACGCCCCCCGGCTGTCCTGGGAAGTATGATGGTGGGGTATCGCTACGTACCCGAAGGAAAAGGAATGATGTTCGGCGCCTCGTTCAACCCCCTTCTCGGTAACAATTATGGTTATCCCTCTGTTGGACTAAAGATCGGTTATAAATTCAGCTGAAGAATGGAAGCTCAGGAACTGGAATATTGTATTGACAGGCTGGTGGCGGGCGACTCCCGCAGCCAGTCCGTCTTTTACAGGCACTGCTATTTGGAGTTGATGAAGGTCTGCCTGCGCTACCACACCAACCAGGATGACGCGGCAGTGAGCTTCAACACCGCGATGCTCCAGGTGTTCCAGAAGATCGCCACCTACCGCCGCGAAGGCAACGTGATGGGCTGGGTGCGGCGCATCGTGGTTAATACCTGCATCAGCCAGTTGCGGAAGCAGGTCAACTTCCAGGCGAAAGAAGTGACCGAAGCGGAAGAGAACAACTTCTCCGTCGATCCTTCTGTATATGGTAATATAGACGTGCCGCAATTATTGAAGATGGTGCAGGACCTGCCCGGTGCTACACGCACGGTCTTCAACCTATTCGTGGTGGATGGATTCACACACCAGCAGATCGCGGAAGAGCTGAAGATCTCAACAGGCACCTCGCGATGGCACCTGGCCAGCGCCCGCAACCTATTAAAAGAACAATTAATGAAACTGGATACTCATGAAACTGTTATTCTCCAGAAATAAGGAAACGCGGTCTTTCGACGCGGCGATGAAAAACGCCCTCGAAGAAGTGCAGCCCGACGCGGTGATGGCGGAGCATTATTTTGACCAGTTTCAGCAGATGCAACAGGCGAATCAAAA
>JAJTCI010000090.1 GCA_021323155.1 Chitinophagaceae bacterium
ATCGTTAGTCTTTTCGCGGCATGCAACAAGAACAGGAAGCTTGTAAAGATCGACCCGGAATACAGCAAGTATATAGAGGCATATACGTCCGGCGTCATTTCGAAAAAGAGTACGGTCAGGATACAGCTGGCCGCAAGCACCAGTGCGACGCACGCGCTTAATGAACCCATGAAAGCCGGTATGTTCGATTTTTCACCTTCCGTGAAAGGGACAGCGTACTGGGTAGACGCCCGCACGATAGAGTTCCGCCCTGCCAAAGACCTTGAACCGGGTGAATTGTACGAAGTGTCATTCAACCTTGGCAAAGTATTACAGGTGCCTTCAAAATTCCGGGAATTTAAGTTCAATGTGCAGGTGACCAAACCGGGGTTCCAGGTATCTGAACGTGGTTTACGCAGCACCGGGAAAGACGTCCTGGGCCTATCCGGTGAAATTTTGACCGCGGACATAGAAGAAAGCAAACGGGTAGAAAAATTACTTGCCGCATCATTAAACGGAACAGACCTTAAGATCAACTGGCAACATAACGAGGCCAATAAGACACATGGTTATAACGTAGACAACATTAAAAGAGGGACAAGCCCCGGTACGCTTATATTGTCCTGGAGCGGTGCGGCCTTCGACACCCGCGAGGCAGACAAAAAAGAAATCCCGGTACCGGCAATAGGCGATTTTAAGGTTCTTGACGTGCGCGCCATCCAGGATGAAGAGCAATATGTGCTGGTGCAATTCAGTGACCCGTTAAAGATCGGGCAGATGCTGGAAGGGATGATCACGATTGGTCAGCAGGAGAACCTGAGCTACACCATCCTGGGCAGCGAGGTGAAGGTGTATGCCGCCAATCGCCTCGACGGTAACTACACGGTCAATATCAATGAAGGGATAGAAAACCAGCTCGGTGAAAAGCTGGTCAGGCATTCAACAGCGAACCTTTATTTTGAAAATAACCTTCCCTCGGTAAAGATCCATGGATCCGGGTCCATTCTTCCCAACAGTGGCGGGAGGATCGTTCTGCCATTTGATGCCATCAACCTAAAAGCCGTAGACGTTTCGGTGGTTAAGATCTATGAAACGAATGTCGCACAGTTCCTCCAGCGCAATAACTTGTCAGGTGAAAATGAACTGCGGCGCATTGCGAAACCCCTTGTGCAGGCAACGGTTCAGCTGGATAATGATAAGTCGATCAATCTAAACAGGAAGAACCGTTTCTCCCTGGACATTGACAAATACATCCAGACCGAGCCTGGCGCCATTTACCGCGTTACTATCGGATTCCGGCCCGAGTATTCGCTCTACACCTGCGCAGGCGCGTCTGAGTCTCATACCGAAGAAGATGAGGATGATTATTATTATGAAGAAACAGACGAAAATGCTGAAGGCGTGGATGAGGACGAGGCATTCTGGGACCGTTACGACCGTTATTACCCTTATGGATATAACTGGGAGCAACGGGAGAACGCCTGCCATAACGCGTATTACAGCAAAGACAAATTTGAGAGCCGCAATATTATCTCCAGCAATATCGGCCTGATCGCAAAGAAGGGTGCAGGGAGTTCATTATTGGTGATCACGAATGATATTATCAGTACATCGCCCATGAATAATGTTGACCTGCAGGTACTCGATTACCAACAACAAGTGATCGCGAAGGGCAGTACGAATTCAGATGGGACGGCGACACTGGAGTTAAAACGCAAGCCATACCTGGTCATCGCTAAAAAAGGTGAGGAGAAAGGCTACCTGAAGATCGATGATGGCAGCGCGCTTCCGTTAAGCCGTTTTGATGTGTCGGGTGACGAGGTAAAGAACGGCATCAAGGGCTTCATCTTCGGTGAGCGAGGCGTATGGCGCCCGGGCGACAGCCTGTATCTTGGGTTTATCGTGGAAGACAGGGAGAGAAAACTACCCGACGATCACCCCATTGAAATGGAACTTTATTCCCCCAGGGGGCAACTGTATAAGAAATTGGTGGCGACGAACGCCGCGGATGGTTTTAATGTATTCAGAACCGCCACCGATGAAGGCGCGCCAACGGGCAACTGGCTATGCAAGATGAAAATAGGCGGTGCCATTTTCGAGAAAAGGCTGAAGATAGAGACGGTGATGCCGAACCGGTTAAAGATCGACCTTAATTTCGGCAACACCACTGCCCTGGGTAAAAACGCAACGACCAATGGCACACTCAACGCAAAATGGTTGTTTGGCGCGCCGGCGCAAAGCCTGAAAGCACGGGTAGACGCGCAACTCTATAAGAAAAATACCACGTTCGATAAATTCCCGGACCACGAGTTCGACAACCCGACCGCGTCGTTCACCACGCAAAGCAAAACGATCTTTGACGGCGCGTTGAGTGCCGTTGGGTCTGCGGCTATCAATCCCGCCTTCGATGTCAATGAACAGGCCCCTGGTATGCTCCTCGCCAACCTGGTGGTTAAAGTGTTTGAGCCCGGTGGAAATTTCAGTATCGACAATGTATCGATGCCTTATCATCCTTATACCTCATACGCAGGTGTGAAAATTCCGAAAGCTGATAATGACTGGGGCTGGATTAGCACGAATAAAAATCACCAGTTTGACATTGTAGATGTGGGCACAGATGGCAGCTTAACTAACGGTGCTACCAATGTGGAGGTTGACCTTTACAAGATCCAATGGCGCTGGTGGTGGGATAACAGCGGTGACGAGCTGAGTAATTTCACGCAGGACAGTTATAACAAGATGGTTAAAAAAGAATCGCTGGCGTTGAGCAATGGCAGGGGCACGTTCAGCCACAAATTCGGGGAAGAAGATTGGGGCCGTTACCTGGTCCTGGTAAAAGACACACGCAGCGGACACGTAACAGGAAAAACATTTTTTGTTGATGACGATAGCTGGCGAAGCAGGCGGAATAACGAAGACCCGACGTCGGCCACAATGCTTTCCTTCAACGCGGACAAACAAAAATACCAGGTCGGAGAAAAGATCAACCTTACAATACCCAGCAGCGAGGGGGGCCGCGCTTTTATCAGCATAGAAACAGGCAGCCAGGTATTGAAGACCTACCAGGTAAAGACAGCAAAGGGACAGACCAGTTTTTCATTCGAGGCGGAGAAGGGCATGGCGCCAAACATATACGTGAATGTAAGCCTGGTTCAACCGCATGCCCAGACCATCAATGACCTGCCGATCAGGATGTATGGAGTGATACCGGTAATAATAGAAGATAAACACACGATACTGAAACCGGTAATACGAATGCAGGACGTGATAAGGCCGGAAAAGCAGAACGCCATTACCGTATCGGAGGCCTCCGGTAAAAGCATGACCTACGTAGTGGCCATTGTGGACGAAGGACTCCTTGACCTGACAAGGTTTAAAACTCCCGATCCGCATACCTCGTTCTATGCAAAGGAAGCGCTTGGCGTAAAAAGCTGGGACCTGTATGACTACGTGATCGGCGCATGGGGTGGTGAACTGGAAAGGATACTTACCATCGGTGGTGACGGACAGGGTGACCTCGCCGCTAAAACAAGAAAGGCGAACCGCTTCAGACCGGTGGTGCAGTTTTTAGGTCCGTTTAAATCAAGCGGTGGAAGCAAGACACACCAGTTTACGTTGCCAGCTTATATCGGCAGCGTACGCGCGATGGTGATCGCCGCAAAGGATGGCGCATACGGTATGGCGGAAAAAGCCGTACAGGTGAAATCGCCTTTGATGATCCTTCCCACGGTGCCACGCGTGGCCGGGCCGGGTGAAGAAGTGACGATACCTGTAACAATCTTCATCGACGGCAAAGGAAAACAAAGTCCCTCTGTACGATTTATAAATAACGGTTTCTTTACCGCAGTCAACGGATCGCAACAGGTTTCGTTTGAAAACGGAGGAGAAGGAATGGCCTATATTAAAACACGGATCGGGAATTCAACAGGTATTGGCAAGGTTCGCATCGAGGCCACCCTGGGTAAGGAGAGGGCCGTTTATGAAACGGAGATCGACATAAGAAATCCTAATCCCCTTACCACAACGGTCACCGAGTATGTACTTCAACCCGGCCAGGGCTGGGCAACGGACGTTACGATGATCGGAGATGTGGAAAGCAGTAAAGCCACGCTGGAGCTTTCATCTATTCCCGCGATCAACCTCCAGAAGCGCTTGTCTTACCTGGTGCAATACCCGCACGGATGCATCGAGCAAACTACCTCAGCGGTTTTCCCACAATTGGTGTTGAATCAATTGATGGAAGTCGACGACCGGAGGAAAGCGGACATCGACCGGAACATCCGCCATGGCATACAGCGGATCCAAAACTTCCAGCAAACGGATGGAGGATTTAGTTACTGGCCAGGCAGCTACGGTGGCGGCAGCGATGACTGGGGCAGTAATTACGCAGGCCATTTCCTGCTGGAGGCGACAGCCAGTGGTTATTACGTACCCTCGCATATTGTTCAGCAGTGGAGATCTTTCCAAAGGAAGAAAGCGGTGGCATGGAATGTTACCGAGGCGCCATGGTATGGAACAGACCTTGCCCAGGCCTATCGCCTTTACCTGTTGGCACTGGCGAAGGCGCCGGAAATCGGAGCGATGAACCGGTTAAAAGAATTCAAGTTCCTAACTGTCGAAGCCAGGTGGCGGCTCGCGGCAGCCTACCAGCTCGCCGGGCAAAACGAGGTGGCGTTGCAACTCATCAGCGGCCTGCCGATCGATCTTCAGGTTAGGAAAGAACCCGGGTTCACTTATGGCAGCGACGTAAGAGACGAAGCCATGGTGCTGGAAACACTTACATTGATGGGTAGAAGAATGGAAGCCTTACAGGTAGTGAAAAATATAGCGGCAAGGCTTTCGCAGGATAGCTGGTACAGCACGCAGACCACTGCTTACTCCCTTATCGCCATCGCCAAATTCAGCGGTACGAACACCGACAAGAATAAGATCTCCGCCACTTCCACCATTAATGGTAAGCTGCAAAGTATAAGCACCAGCAGCACTGTCACACAAAACAATATCGCATTCGCCGGTAACAAAGGGAAGGTGCAGGTAAAGAACAACGGGAAGAACCTGCTGTATGTACGCGTGATCAATGAAGGCAAACCGGTACAAGGTGCTCCCATCGTAGCGACAAATAATCCATCCGTGCTCGGCATGACGGTGCAATACATGAATACCGCGGGCCAGGCAATGGAAGTGGGTAGCATCAAACAGGGAACCGATTTCGTGGCGAAGGTAACAGTCCGCAACCCGGCCAACAGGAAATATACCGAGATAGCTTTGTCGCAGGTATTCCCGAGTGGTTGGGAGATCCTGAATACAAGGTTGTATAACAGCGAAGGCACGTACCGTTCTTCCCCTTTTGAATACATGGATATCCGGGACGACAGGGTGTATCATTATTTTGACATGAACCCCGGTGAAACGCTCACTTACTATGTGCAATTGAACGCGGCTTACCTTGGGCGGTATTACTGGCCTGGTGTTTACTGCGAAGCGATGTACGACCGTACCATCAGCAGTGGTGTGACCGGCAAATGGGTGGAGGTGACGCCGTGATCATCCGCGAAACCATACAACAAGTGGTCGCCCGCACGTGGATGATGCCTTTCAAGTGGAAGATCATTTGTGGCTGTGGCATTGCCGCAATTGCCTGGTTCTGGTTTTCGCTCCCCTCCAACCTGTTCAACGCACCAACCTCTTATGTTATCACCGATAAAAACGGGGTGCTGTTGAATGCGTCGATCGCCAGTGACGGGCAATGGAGATTCCCGTACAACAAAAACGTACCGGAGAAATTTAAACATTGTATCACCGCATTTGAAGACAAACGTTTTTATTATCACATGGGTGTCGACCCGGTGGCGATGGGCCGGGCAGTTTACCAGAATGTCGATCAACAAAGAGTGGTGAGTGGAGGCAGCACGTTAACCATGCAGGTGATCCGCCTGGGTAAAAAAAACGCGTCAAGGAACATCTGGAATAAAGTGTCCGAGTCTTTGCTGGCGGTGCGGATGGAATTGACCTACTCCAAGCAGGAGATCATGGCGCTTTATGCGGCGAATGCGCCGTTCGGAAGTAATGTCGTGGGACTTGACGCAGCGGCCTGGCGCTATTACGGCAGGAGCGCGGAGCAGCTCACCTGGGGCGAAACGGCAGCGCTCGCGGTGCTACCAAACGCGCCCGCCCTGGTGCACCCGGGTAAAAACCGTGACGCGCTATTGCGGAAACGCAACGACCTGCTATCAAAGCTTGCCGCTAATAAGACGATCAGCGAATCAACTGCCGACCTGGCGAAACTGGAGCCACTTCCCGCAGAACCCAAACGGCTGCCGCAACTGGCGCCGCACCTGGCAGATCGATTCACCCGCGATCTTGCAGTGCAAAGCAAGAGTACGGAGCGCATTTCTACCGGCATCCAAACCACGCTGGATGCGCAACTACAACAACAGGTAGGGCAGGTAGTGGAAAGGCACCACCAACAACTGAAAGGAAATCATATAAGGAATGCCGCGGCCATCGTGGTAGAGATTGAAACGGGTAATATCCTGGCTTATGTTGGCAATATCTACAAGCCACAGGAACCGGAAACCGAAAGCCACGTGGATGTGTTGAGTTCAGTGAGGAGTCCCGGCAGTACGCTCAAACCATTATTGTATGCATCATTGCTGAGTGAAGGCCTGATGTTGCCTAAACAACTCATCCCCGATATTCCCACACAGCTCGCCGGTTTTACTCCCGAGAATTTCGATCTTGGTTATGATGGTGCCGTGCCCGCGCACCGGGCACTTGCCAGGAGCCTGAATATACCCGCGGTAAAAATGTTGCAGCAGTACAAATACCAGCGGTTCTACGATCAACTGAAGCAAATGGGTATCACTTCACTCACCCGCCCGGCCGACGATTACGGCATGAGCCTGGTGCTGGGTGGTTGCGAGATATCACCATTCGAACTGGCCGGCGTGTACGCCAGTATGGCGCGTATGTACCTGCACCAGGAGGAGAATAAGGGAGAATGGAATGCCGCCGACTGGTTTATGCCCAGGTACCAGGTTGTTGAAAAAGGAATGCGAATTGGAAAAAGTCAATCAATAACTCTTTTTGACTATACCGCGTTGTGGCATACGTTCAATGCGATGACCGAAGTGGCCCGGCCCGGAGAAGAAGGATTATGGGGTTTATTCAATTCCGCCCAACGCATCGGGTGGAAGACGGGTACCAGTTTCGGATTCCGGGATGGCTGGGCCATCGGCATTACACCGAAATATTGCGTGCTCACCTGGGCGGGCAATACTACCGGCGAAGGGCGGCCCGGGTTGACAGGCATCAATACCGCTGCGCCGATCCTGTTTGATATTTTCCGTTTGCTTCCAGCGACGGAATGGTTCGAGCCACCGGTTAAAAACATCACCTATATCGACGTATGCAATGCATCCGGCTTTAAAGCAGGACCGGAATGCAAAGGGTCCAGCAAAGTGCTGGTCTCACCGCGGAGCAAAACTAATGCTACGCTCTGTCCGTATCATCGCGTGATCCACCTGGACCCCAGCGCGAGCTACCGCGTTACCTCCCGATGCCAGGCACCGGCATCCATGCAACACGTGTCATGGTTCGTCCTGCCGCCAACGATCGAATATTATTACCGGCAGCGGCATGCCGATTACCAACCGTTACCACCGTTCATGTCCGGGTGCGAAGCAACGAAAGAGCGGCGGCTCGAGATCATCTACCCAGATGCGGATTCACGTATATACGTACCACTTGAATTATCCGGCGGGAGGGGAAAAACTGTCTTTTCCGCTACGCACAGGAACGCGGAGGCCAAATTATTCTGGCACCTGGATAACGATTTTGTAGGTAGTACTCAGAAGTTTCACCAGCTTGCATTGAGTCCACCTCCCGGCCAGCATTTACTTACGGTCGTGGATGAGGACGGAGAATCGGTCTCCAGGCAATTCGAAATACTGGAAAAGGAGAAGAACTGACAGGGCGCCATCAGTTATTTGGACTAACTGACAGGGACCTGGTTCGGAACAGGTTCGGGACAGAAGGAGTTTCGAAGCAGGTGATGGGTGAACAGGAAGGTAGGATACGTCTTGGGTAGTTGTTGGTCAGGCGACCAACAACGGCAAAGCAGGCGACCAACGACGGCATAATGAATACCAACAACGCACACTGGCATATGTTGTTCGCCAGGCGACCAACAACGGCGGACAGCACGACCAACAATGAAGTAACTCG
>JAJTCI010000002.1 GCA_021323155.1 Chitinophagaceae bacterium
CATGAAAAATATATTGCCCCAGTGAAACAGGCAATGGTGCAATACAAAGACGATGACCGGGTAGATGGGCTGCTTTTCAAATACCTCCACTTTTATGGCAGCTATGATTACTTAGGCAACAGCAGCAACTGGTACCGCCACGAGATCCGGGTGATCCGCAACAAGAAAAATATCTATAGCTATCGCGACGCCCAGGGTTTCCGAAAGAATGATAATGAAAAGCTGGATGTAAAGCTGATCGATGCCTACATCTATCACTACGGGTGGGTGCGTGAACCTGGCGCGATGCAGGCCAAATTCAACCACTTCGGTAAGTACTGGCTGGGGGACGAGTGGAGCGAAATGGCGGAGAAAACATTTGCGGGCGAATTCGACTATACACAGGTTGACAGCGTAGAAAAATTCACCGGCACCCATCCAGCGGTAATGAAGGAAAGGATCACTCGGATGAACTGGAAGTTTGAAAGAGACCTTTCGTACAACAAGCTGAAGCCAAAAGAGAAATTCAAACGACTGGTGGAAAAGCTTACCGGCAGGCGACCTTTCGAATATAAAAATTACCGGGTCATTTAAAGGAAGAGATCCGTGTACAATTTTGCACCTGGCATTACGGAATATTTTTCCAGGTCCGTAATACCTTCTTTCGCCAATACTTCTTCATCAATAAAGGTATTGCCTGTGCATTCAGCGGAAGGTTTACTGAGGATATAATACACCGCGTCGGCGATGATATCAGTGGTGCGGCTCATTTTTGCCAATGCATCTCCGCCCAGCAGGTTGCGCACAGCCGCGGTATCGATAGTGGTGCGGGGCCATAGCGCATTGGAGGCGATGCCATAAGACATAAACTCTTCCGACCAACCGAGTGCCATCATGCTCATGTTGTATTTGCTGAGCGTGTAGGCAAGGTGTGGCTTGAACCATTTCAAGTCCATGTTCAAGGGAGGCGACAAAGTAAGAATATGGCCGTTGCCGCTTTTCTTGAGGTATGGCAGACAGGCACGTGTCACCAGAAACGTTCCCCGCACGTTAATGTTGTGCATCAGATCGAAGCGCTTAGGTTCTGTTTGTTCGGTATTGCTGAGTTGAATTGCGGAGGCATTATTGATCAAGGCATCAATTCCCCCGAATGCATCAACGGTCTTCTGAACAGCATCTTTTACCTGGTCTTCGGAACGTATGTCAAGCTGCACGGCCAACGCCTTTCCACCTGCTTCCTCTATTTCCTTAGCGGCGGAAAAAATAGTGCCGCCGAGTTTTGGATTCTCCTCCACGCTTTTGGCGGCGACTACAATATTCGCTCCTTCGGAAGCAAGCTTTAAAGCGATGGCTTTGCCGATGCCCCTGCTTGCGCCGGTGATGAAAATGGTCTTGTTCTTAAAGTTCATTATTGCTGTGGGATGCTGTGCAAACCTATGCGATTTCCCTCAGTATCCACGAACACTCCCATGAAACCATACTCCGGCGAAATCTCCATTTTTGGCACCACGATCTTCCCGCCCGCGGCTTCTACTTTACCAAGTACATTCTGGAGATCCGGGTTACCGTTGAGATAGATGAGTGGACCATCGGTGGATGAAGGTTTATGAAACCCCCCACTATCTACAACTGCGCCACCCACTCCCGTCATGTCTTCGATCGGGAACATCCGCATTTTGATATTTTCCATGTCCATCGGTATTAACTGCAAACCGAAAATTGCTTCATAGAATTTAGTCGCCCTGTCAAGGTCAGTGGCCGGTATCTCGAACCAGCTGATCGCATTTTTGAAAGCCATATGGTTGTTGTTTTATTTTCTCCTGTATTCAAGATCGTACTCCGTGGTCCATGTCTTCCCGTCATCGTCGGAACGTTCGCCATGCTGGCGCACCTTGGTTTCACTCAATTTGTAGAACGTGAGCCTGCGCAGAAAGTTCTTGCCCCCAGGACCTGTGTTCTTATCCGCATAAAAGACCATTTTGTCCTTTTCGGCCCAACCCCTGAGGTATTCCGTAGAACCACCGGAATTGTCTACCCAGGTTTGTTGCCATTGTTTTGTTGTACGGTTATACGTGTTGAAGCTCTTCCCCGTGTATCCCTGGGCGGCACTGGTCCAGTTTTCCAGGATGACGCAACTGTCCAGGAGCCGTTCAATCTTGCTAAAACCTGCCTTGCCTTTGGCGCCAAAGACTTCCCATTCTCCTATCCAGAAATCGAATTGCCTGTACATTGTGTCGGTCGAACATGGCCTCGCGGGGGCTTGCTGTGCCGGCGAATGAATACAAATCGCGAGTAATGGAATGAAAAGATATCTCATATGTAGCAGTTTGATCACCATTGACAGTAAAAACAGCACCTTCGTTGTACCGTTCATCAAATGCCATGACCGTTGCTGATCAAATAACCCGCTTCCTATTTAACCTGCGGTTCCCCCTGGAGCTTAGTAATGGCGTGCAAGTTTTGGATGTGCACAAGGACACCTCGGTTCAAAAAGCCTGCATTTCATTCTACGAAAAATTTTACGGTGACCAGCGAAATCGGTACATGCTTATCGGTATCAATCCAGGGCGTTTTGGCGGAGGCGTCACGGGCATCCCTTTCACAGACCCGGTGCGGCTTGAAAAGGATTGTGGAATCCCCAATCAGTGGCCCAAAAAACAGGAGCTTTCTTCTGTGTTCATGTACGAAATGATGCAAGCCTATGGGGGTGTTAAGGCGTTTTACGATGATATTTACATCACGGCCATAAGCCCGCTTGGTTTCGTAAAAGACGGAAAGAACCTCAATTATTATGATGATAAGTACCTGAAAGAAGCCATTAAACCTTTCGTAGTGCAATGCCTGGAAGCACAGCTGGCGTTTGGATTGCGGCGGGAGGCATGTTTCGTAATCGGTGAGGGGGAAAACCTGAAGTATTTCACTGCACTGAATAACGAATACCAGTGGTTTCAAACTGTGGAAGCCGTTGCTCACCCTCGCTTCATTATGCAGTATAAACTGAAATTCAAACAGGATTATATTGATAAATACCTGGCCACTTTTAGAAAATACACCGGGGTTTGAAAACCCCTGCTCAATATATTTGCAGTTCAAATTAAGTTATATGGATTACAGCAGGATCATTTCAGTTACAGGGTTACCGGGATTACACGAATTATTGACGAGTAAGTCGGACGGTGCCATCGTTCGATCCCTGGAGGACAAAAGCACGCGTTTCGTGAGCAGCCGGGTACATCACTTTTCGCACCTGGAGAGTATCGAGGTATATACTCAGCGGGAGAATGTGAACCTGGTGGATGTATTCAATGCCATGGAAGGAAGTGAAGAAAGGTTGCCGGCGGAGAACGATCCCAAAGCCGTTACTGCCTATTTCCAGAAAGTGTATCCGGAAATGGACTTTGACAGGGTTTACTCCAGCGATATGAAGAAAATGATCCGTTGGTTCCGGTTATTGAAGGACAATGATGTTCACATCAAGCTTAGCGAATTGGAAGACGAGGCCAGCGAAAGCGAAGAAATGGTGGAGACTGAAGCTGCAGTTGAGACGCCGGCTGAAGAAAAGCCAAAGAAGAAAGCAGCCAACAAGAAAACCGAGCCGGCGGATGCTGACACGGCGGTTGCAGCGGAAAAGCCAAAGAAGAAGGCAGCTAAGAAAAAGGCTGAATAGATTGCACCAGGTTTTGATCAATAATAACATTCGCTCCGGCCTACAGGCCGGAGTTTTGATATAACACCGCCCGGTCAGTTCTTTCCCAGCGGTGCCGGGAGAAAGGTTTTTGTCCAACTAAATGCTTTAGTATGAACGACTCTTTAATGAACGCGAATATTGAAAAGCTGCCCCGAAAGTTTATTCCCGGGAATTTCCAACTGACAACCTGGGAAGCCGTGGAACCGTATTTTATCGACCTGGTTCAGAGACCCATCAACTCGAGGGAGGACCTGGAACAGTGGCTGCTGGACATGAGCGAAGTAGAAGCAGTGGTAAGCGAAGATGCGTGCTGGCGGCAGATAAAAATGACCTGCGACACCACCGATAAATCCCTTGAAGAGGCTTTTACCTTTTTTTGCACCCAGATACAGCCGAAACTTCAGCCGTATGCCGATCAACTGAACCGAAAATTATTTGACTCCCCCTTCGTTGCGGAGCTTGACAAGCAAAAATTCTTCACCTACCTGAGAAATGTAAAGAAGAGTATTGATCTTTTCCGGGAACAGAATATTCCTATTCAATCAGAGCTCAGCGTGATGCAGGCAAGATGACGGTGACCGTGGACGGACAGGAATTTACATTGCAACAGGCAGCGAAATTTCTTGAAAGCCATGACCGCAAACTGAGAGAAGAAGTGTACCACAAGATCAACGACAGGCGTGCGCAGGACAAAGATGCGTTACACGAATTATACAGCCAGCTGGTAGAGCGGAGAGACAAGATGGCAAAAAACGCAGGTTTTGAGAATTACCGCGACTACCGTTTCGTTCAAGATCAATGAGAAAAAACGAAAGAAGCTTGGGCTTGAGACGTTGAAGCCATGGGATACGGAAGCGCAGCCCGAAGACGTGAAGCCTTTGAACCCTTTTTCTACAAGTGATGAACTACTGGACAAAACACTTTCCTGTTTCAGGGAACTCAATCCATTCTTTGCCGATTGTATCCAGAAGATGAAAGAGATGGGGCATTTGGACCTGGAAAGCAGGAAAGGCAAGGCTCCGGGTGGGTACAACTGTCCTTTAGCGGAAAGCGGCGCGCCATTCATCTTTATGAATGCTGCCGGCCAGATGCATGACGTAACTACGATGGTTCACGAAGGCGGACATGCCGTACATTCATTCCTTGCCCACCACCTGGAGTTAAGCGCTTTCAAAGAATACCCAATGGAGATCGCCGAGGTGGCCAGTATGGCCATGGAATTGTTCAGCATGGATCATTGGAAAGCATTTTTCGATAATGAAGGCGACCTTCAAAGGGCGAAAGAGCACCAGCTCGAAAGGGTGATCACCATTTTCCCATGGATCGCCACGATCGACAAGTTCCAGCACTGGGTGTACGAGCATCCAAACCATTCTATTGAGGAAAGGACAGAGAACTGGTTACGCATACTGGAAGAATTCACCTCAAAAGAGATTGACTTCTCCGGCCTGGAAGAATACAGGAAGATCAGCTGGCAGCGACAACTACATTTGTTCGAGGTGCCTTTTTATTATATTGAATATGGCATCGCACAGCTTGGCGCAATCGGCATGTGGAGGCAGTACAAAAACGATCCGAAGAAAGCCATCGATAATTATATGTACGCATTAAGCCTGGGCGGCACGAAGACTTTGCCCGAACTATATGCAGCTGCCGGGTTGAAATTTGATTTCTCCCCTGGCCATATAAAAACGCTCATGGAGTTTGTTCGGACAGAGATGGACAAGCTCACCGAAGCATGATATAGGTCCAAAGGATTGCCGATACCAGGTAAAATAAGATGACCAAAGCGATGCACACACCCCTGTTTAGGGAGATATCCATTGCCGGTCCTTCCAGCTTTTTCATCCTGTATTTTTTGATCGCGAGGAATACGGTAAGCGGGATGAAAAAGAAAATAGAATATTGAAAACCATCCTTGACCCAGTGCTTATGCAGAAGCATAGGAAAGGCATTTACCACCAGGAGTTTTAATAAAAAGAAGAAGGAGACGGTACTGGTAATTGATATAAAAGCGAGAGCGTTGAAATAACCAAATGCTTTCGTTCCGATGTACATAAGAAACCGCCCCGCCATCAATTACTACATTTGCCACATTTCCCACTGACCACAACGTCTGTTCTGCTTGCGGAGAATCCAATTGGGAGCTGAACGGGTGGAACGTTGCTTTCAAGGCAGTATGTAGTGCCGCAATCGTCACATAGAAAATGGATATGATCATCGTGGTGATGCCCTGCGACACATTCGTCTTTACAGAGTGCGTACTTTACCGAATTATCCGATGTGGGGATCGTATGGATGATACCTTTTTCGACGAATGTTTGTAGTGTTCGGTAAATGGTTACCCGGTCAAATTTATCGCCACTCATTTTTTCAATATCCGCATGTGCCAGTGCTCCATCCGACTGGAGGAAATAGTCCAGGATCTTTTTCCTGCTATCCGTGATGCTAAGTTGATTCCGCTTAAGTATGTCTGAGATGCCTGCCATTCGTTATGGATTATTGCCAAACAGGTTGGGCGCATTGCCACCGCCCTGTTTTTCTTTTAATAATTTGCGGATATCTTTCTTCAGCTTTTCAATCTCCGGAGATTTGAGTCCATCGTAGATGCCACGCACCCTACCGTTCTTATCGACCAGCGAAAAGAACTGTGAGTGGATAAAATCGTCTTCGAAATTCGTGACCACGTTCTTTGGATCGTCTATCAGGTAACTTGATCGTGCGGCTATATAAAGGCTGTCCTTTCTGCCAGTAAGTAAGATCCAACGGGCCGGATCCAGTTTCATCGAATCGGAGAACCGCTTCAGCCTGGCTACGCTATCTTTTTCCGGCATACATGTGATCCCTACCACCTGGAAACTGCTTACGTCCGCGAAAGTTTCAAACACTTTCTTCATGTTCGAGTTCATGTTTGGACAGATATTCGGGCAGGTGGTAAAAAAATATTCGACCACCGAAACCTTTCCCTGGTAGTCTTCCTCTGTGAACTGTTCCCCCAATTGCGTAGTGAATGAAAAGGGCCTTACGTAGCTGAGGTTGGGGAGTTTGGGTTTCCAGTTATCGGTGCCGGCAAAAACAAACACGAAAAACAAGCTTACAAGGACTACGAAAAACGCCATATACCCTAACACACGCTTACTCATGACGCAAAATTAAGCAGCCCGCATTTAACATAACCTATTTCAACAAATGTTTTGCAACCCCGTTGCATTTGGTTAGATTTGCCGTCCGCATGAAAGGTTTTAAGATCAACTGGGATGCTTTGGGTATCAGCGCCTCACTGGCCTGTGCTATTCATTGCGCCCTATTACCTTTGTTCCTGCAAAGTCTCCCGATTTTTGGCTTTAACATCATTGACAATGCGTTTTTCGAGGTTTTCATGATCTGCCTGGCTGCAGCAATCGGACTTTATTCCTTGTACCATGGCTGGAGAAAACACCATCATCGTATCGGCCCCCTTTTGTTTTTCAGTGCCGGTATGATATTCCTCTTCGCGAAACAGGCATGGCATGCCCACCAGCTTTGGTTCCTGGTACCTGCTGTTTCATTGATCGTGTACGCGCATTACCGGAATTTCCGTCTCTGCAGAATAGCGGGCCGTTGCCACACTTCCGGTTGCGAGCATTGAGCTTACCTTAGACGTGGCTGACCGGTGTCCCTGAAATATCTATATTGCTACCGGGTCCGTTAAATCACCTTATCACCATTATGAGATCCATCCGGGTAATACTATTCTGTATTGCTGTAAACACAATATCCCTGACCGCGATGAGTCAAAGCGACCCCATCGGCGACTTCAATCACTACTATATAAAGAGCATCGATAAGCTAAGAGTTTTGTATGGACACCGGGGCGTAACGTTTGCGTGCGATGATATACACGATCCGTATTTACAGGTGTCAGAAATGTTGCGTGCCTATAAACGCCAATACGATCGGTTGGGTGTGCTTTTTTACAGCTACCAGGATGATTCGCTGCGGACCTGGCTCCTCAAAAAAGACGAGCTGTTTTATGAAGTGAGGCACCTGCCCCGGGAGGCGTTGATCGAGGCGGAAACCGACATAAGAAAGGCGCTAAAGGTCGACCTTTTACTGGCAGCCCGAGACGCAAAGAACAGAGGCCTGACGATCAAAACTAAAGACACTGTTGCAAGAAAAAGCCTGGAAGCCAGTATTCGAAAGGCCACGGAATATTTATTACCCGGCAGCATCGCAACTAACCTAAACGGTTTAAAACACCTGGTAGTTATTCCTGAATTCAACATCAGCCAGTTTCCGCTGTATTTGTTGCAACCATATCGTACAAATGCTTACCTGGTGGACAGCGTTTCCATTTCCATTGCACCGCATCTTTGTAATCTTCGTTATGCGGTAGACCGGTACGGCGACCTCGTTGGAAGTGCACATTCGCTAAAACCTAAGAACCCGGTGATCGTCGGCAACCCGGCGTTCACAAAAGATACGGGCTATAATCTCTCCCCGTTGCCCGGGGCGGAGAGTGAAGCCAGCACCATTGCTACAATGTTGAATGCAAGCGCACTGACGGGTAAAAATGCCACCATTTCTAAAATCCTTGAAGCCGCCAAGGAGTCTAACCTGCTCTATTTTGCGACGCATGGATACGCCGACCTAGAGAACGGTTTGGCCGGGAGTTTCCTGGCGTTTACACCAGATAGCATCAATGCAAAAGGACTATGGAACGCAAAAAGTATCCAGGAGCAAAATTTTGACGCCGGCATCTCGCTGGCTGTTCTTAGTGCCTGCCAGACTGGTGTGGGAAAACTTTATGACGCAGGCTTTATCGGCATTGGAAGGGCTTTTTACAAAGCGGGCATCGATCATACCGTCATGAGTTTATGGAGCGTAGATGACGCTGCTACAAAAAAACTAATGACACGCTTTCTGAAAATACTCGTCGATGAAGACCTTTATTTTTATCCCGCCTCTCACCTTCGCAGGGCTATACTCGAATTCAAAAAAGAAGATCCCAATCCTGCACACTGGGCGCCATTCATGCTGTTCGGGTTTCCTTATTAACCTTGGGCGTATCCTTATACTTCCATAAATGCAGGCAGGCATAAGTCCGGTAGGGCTTCCATTTTTCCGAGAGCTTTATCATCTTCTCACGGAACTCTTTTTTGTTTGAATTATCGAGTCGATAAGTTTTAACCATCGCCTGTTGAATGCCGAGATCATCGGGGGCGAACACATCTTCTCTCCCGAGTGTGAACATCAACAACATTTCGACGGTCCACCTTCCAACACCTTTTATCCGGGTGAGCATTTCAATGATCTCTTCATTGGGCATCGCCAGTAACTTCTTATCGGTGATCTTGTGCTCGATACAAAACCTGGCTACATTCTGCACGTAGCTCACCTTGGCATTGGAAAGCCCGATGCCGCGGAGCTTCTCAAAAGGTGTATCCAGCACCTGCTGGGGTTTGGGTTCCTTTCCCTTATACAGTTCTAAAAAACGCCGGTAAATTACCTGTGCCACTTTGGTGCTGAGTTGCTGGCTCATGATGCTTGCCATCAGCCGAAGGGGAATATTCTTGTGCAACGTCAACTCGTGGACCTCACTGCCAAGGATCTTTGCAAGTTTTTTGTCTTTCTGTAAGTGGGCGATGTACTCCATGTCGGCAAGGTAGCCATTTGGGAAACAGGCTGGAAACCATCTATAGAAACACCGGATGCCGGGAGTGCCGGATGGTTTTTTTGGATACTTTTACCAGAGCGGCTCCTATTGAGCCGATTTTTTTAAAACGACTACTTGTATGTGGAAAAAACATCCTAAGGCCCTGCCCTTTCTTTTCTTTTCCGAAATGTGGGAGCGCTTCGGTTACTACCTGATGATCGGCATCTTCACGCTTTACCTTAAAGACGTGAAAGAGGGTTTCTCGATGACGGAAGCAGAGTCGGCGGACCTCTATGGAACCTTTATCGGGCTCGTGTTCCTGACGCCTTTCCTGGGCGGGCTGTTGGCCGACAGGTATCTTGGGTACAGGAGATCGATCATCATCGGAGGGCTTATGATGGGCGCGGGTTATTGCCTGATGGCCGTGCACAGCCTGCCGATGTTGTATGTCTCGATGACACTCGTGATCATCGGTAACGGCTTCTTCAAACCGAACATTTCCACTTTGCTTGGGAACGTTTACACAACGCCGCAGTATGTGCATCAAAAAGATGACGGGTATAATATCTTCTACATGGGTATTAACATCGGCGCCTTTATCTGTAACTTCTTCGGTGCTGCCTTGTACAATATATTTAACTGGGGTACGGCATTCATGGCCGCGGGCGTGGGCATGTTCATCGGGGTGATCATATTTATGATCGGTACCAAACATTACAAAGCTTTTGATATCAGGAAAGGCGTTGGTCCCAACGATATGTCCATGACCCGTATCACGTCCTTGATCCTTATACCGGCTGTTGTTGCCGGTGCAATCGGCTGGTTACTTCCGGGCTCTTTATTCGGATCCGACTCTACCGACGCGTTCATCTTCGCCTGTATCCCGGTGATAATTTTCTATTCAACGTTATATTTTAAGGCTCCTGCGGAGGACAAGAGGCCCATTGCTGCCCTGCTGGCAATATTCGCCGTTGTTGTGTTGTTCTGGGCCGTGTTCAAACAAAATGGTTCCGCCTTGAATACCTGGGCTGACCGCTATACAGACAGGGAAGTAAAGGGACTGGCAAGTGACGCCTTTTCTGGTTTGAAGATCGCGGATACACTGTATTACAAAAAAGATTCCGTGGCGGTATATGATGAATTGTTCAGGCTGCAGCGCAACGCGGAAGGCAAGGCGATCAAAGAAATAAATTACCCGCCTTATTTCAGGAATATGGCAGCGGATGCACGTCCGGCGGACGGGGGGTTTGCAGTACTTTGGGCAACTAACCTGAGCCAATCGATCAACCCGGGCTGGGTAATACTTTTAACTCCTTTGATAGTCGCATTCTTTGCCTTCCTGAGACGAAGAAATAAAGAACCTTCTACAGCGACCAAGATCGCGTTTGGGTTGCTCATTTCGGGATTATCCGCATTGGTGATGGTCGCTGCCGTTTATGCGAATAACAACGGTGCCGAGAAGGCGAGCGTGTTATGGCTGATGGCAGGATATGGTGTGATAACGATCGGAGAATTGTTATTGAGTCCAATGGGACTGTCACTTGTTTCGAAGCTCAGCCCTGTACGGATCACCTCGTTGATGATGGGCGGATGGTTCGTATCCACTTCAATTGGAAATAAACTTTCCGGTGTACTGGCGAGTATGTGGGACACCTATGAAGACAAGAAGAATTATTTCCTCCTGAATTTCATACTGCTCATGTTTGCAGCGGTGCTCTGCTTCGCTATGCTGAAATGGCTGAACCGGATCATGAAGGAAAAGGGAATCCAGTAACTGATATACGCGATTATTGAAAGGCGGTGAGCAATCATCGCCTTTTTTGTTTTATTTTTATTTTAACCAAAATCAACCAAATGGCGGAGCAAAAACGTTTTAAACCTTTCATTGCGGATGACGCGAGAGTAAAGGAGTTTACCGTTAAGTCCATCGTGATGGGCAGTATCTTCGGTATCATCTTCGGTGCAGCAACCGTTTACCTGGCGCTTAAAGCCGGCCTCACCGTCTCGGCCTCTATCCCGATCGCTGTTATTGCCATCACTCTCGGCCGCAGGTTTCTAAAGACTACAATACTGGAGAACAACATTATCCAGACCACGGGGTCGGCTGGGGAAAGTGTGGCTGCAGGCGTTGTGTTTACGCTTCCTGGCTTTTTGTTCCTGAGTGACCCGGAAAGCGCCAGTTTCTTCAACTACATGACGATCTTAACGCTCGCCATTTTCGGAGGGATCCTCGGCACACTGATGATGATACCGCTGCGCCGTTCACTCATCGTTAAAGAACATGGCATCCTGCCTTATCCCGAAGGAACGGCTTGTGGTGACGTGTTGATCGCCGGTGAAAAAGGCGGCGACTTCGCTAAGACGGCTTTCTGGGGGCTTGGCTTCGCCTTCGCGTATGCCTTACTTCAAAAAGTTTTTCACGTGGTCGCCGAGGTGCCGCATTTCATGACGCAGCAGGCGAACAAGTATTTTCCATCCGCGCGGGTAAGTGGAGAAATCACACCCGAATATTTGGGTGTGGGTTATATCATTGGGCCGAAGATCGGTGGCGTACTGGTAGCAGGTGGCGTGTTCGCCTGGCTGGTGGCGATTCCTTTACTTGCTTCGCTCGTGCCACCGGAAGTGATCGCAGCGCAACAGGTTAAACTTGGTTATATGGCCAATATGACCGCAGTGGGCGGAAAGGGGGGCTGGGACCCGGTAGCAAAGACCTTTACCGATTATTCCGCCGCGATCTATTACGCGTATATCAGGCAGATCGGCGCCGGCGCAGTGGCGGCGGGTGGATTCATCACACTCATCAAAACAATTCCCACGATCATTTCATCTTTCAAAGGAAGCATTAGCTCATTGAAAAAATCGAAGGATGCTGGTGATAACGTAATACCAAGAACCGAAAGAGACCTGTCCATAAAAATTGTCGGCATCGGTAGCCTCGTACTAATCCTGTTGATGACTGTTCTTCCACAGGTCCCGGGTGACAGCATCGCGAGTAAGCTTCTTCTCGGCATTCTCGTGATCATCTTCGGCGCATTCTTCGTTACCGTTTCATCAAGGATCGTTGGCTTGATCGGTTCTTCGAATAACCCGATCAGCGGAATGACCATCGCGACGCTGATGGGAACATGTTTAATATTCATTGCAGTTGGATGGACTGGAAAAGCGTATGAGCCTATGGCCCTGGTGGTGGGTGGTATGATCTGTATCGCCGCAGCGAATGCTGGCGCCACTTCCCAGGACCTAAAGAGCGGGTACATAGTGGGGGCCACGCCGAAATACCAACAGATTGCTTTGTTTATAGGTGTGATCGTTTCGTCCATCGTAATTGGGCTCACCGTTAAGTTTCTCGATCAGCCAACTGCAGCTATGTTGCAAGCTGATCCTACCATGAAGCACGCGATCGGAAGCGCTGCCTATCCCGCACCACAGGGAACGCTGATGGCCACGCTGGCAAAAGGCATCTTGTCCTTTAATCTCGATTGGCAGTTTGTACTGGTAGGCGTCTTCCTGGCTATCGTAATGGAGCTTTGCGGTATCAAGTCGCTGAGCTTCGCAGTAGGCGCTTATCTCCCGCTTTCTACAACACTTCCGATCTTTATAGGCAGTGCGATCAGGGGAATCGTCACCTGGAAGAAATTGAAAAAAGATGAGTCGCTCGCTGAAGAAGAGGAATTGGGTAAAGGAAATTTATTTGCGACGGGCCTGGTAGCAGGCGGCGCCGTTGCCGGTGTAGTGGTCGCCGGGTTTGCAGGGTTTGATACGACAGCAGCCTGGCTTGCCAGCGTGAACGCAGAGCATGGCATATCGAAATCGCTTGGCCAGGGAGGTTATTTCATCCTGGGCACTTTGTTCTTTGCCTTTATTTGTTATGTACTTTACCGCGTGGCGATGAAAAAAGACAAGAATCTCTCAACGCCCGACACCAACCAACCAAGAATGTAGCACACAAGCATAACAAACAAAAAAGCCCCGCAATGCGGGGCTTTAATTTTTTAGAAGCTCATTCTTCAAGCAATTCATCATCGGCGTCTTTTACAAAAGACAGGATGATCATCGAAACACCGAAGATGATAAAGGTGATGCCACACCAGCGGTTGATGTTTTTCGCCGCCACGCTGTCAGTGGTGAAGCTGTACCCGATCAGCAATAACGCCACCACCGAAAAGAAGAGTCCTATCACAAATCTCAGGTCAAGTATCTTATTCATATAATATGATTTAGTAGAAGATGATGTTTAATACGATCGTCGCGATCAAAACAATGATGCCCAGCCACAAAGGATTTTTATACCAGCGCTTGTCGGGGTCGGTCTGTCGTGGCGTTAAGCTGTACACGAGCCCAACCAGTTCATCCTTCGCTTTGGGCTTCGTGACAAAGCTGAGCACCATCGTTACGACAAAGCACACTACGAAAGCAATCCACGCGATATTGAAAGCCTGGCCTGTTCCCGATTGGAAGGTATGCAGGTTATCGATCCATCCGCCTTTTCCTTCCGCGACCGTGAGCCCGTGTGTAAGCGCCGCACTCGCCGTTCCCGCGATCAACCCCCAGAACGCCGCATGCCCTGTCGTTCTCCTCCAGAACATACCGAGGAAGAATGTTGCAAATAACGGCGCATTCACAAACCCGAACACGAGTTGCAAAAGGTCCATGATGCTATTAAAGCCCTGTGCTACATAAGCAGTGGCAATGGAAGCCAGTATTCCAACGACCGTTGTCGCCTTACCTACGTTGAGATAATGTTTTTCAGAAGCGTTCTTCTTTATATGTGATTGGTAAATATCAAACGTCCACACTGTATTGAACGCCGTCACATTCCCGGCCATACCGCTCATGAACGAAGCGATGAGGGCGGTGATTCCAACACCCAGTATCCCGCTCGGGTATAATTGTTCGAGCAGCTTTGGCAAGACCATGTTATAATTGGTCTGCCCGCTTTCCGTCAGCGGAAGATCAAAAGCCGCGGACTGGGTTTGCAAGGCAAGTATGATGATACCCGGGAGTATCACGATCAAAGGCATCAGTATTTTTGGAACAGCCGCGATGATCGGTGTGCGTCTCGCTTCGTTGAGATTTCGCGATATCATCGCACGTTGCACTACGAGAAAATCTGTACACCAGTAACCGAAGGCTAGCACGAAGCCGAGACCAAAGACCATGGCAAAAGCATCCACGCCCATCGGGTTGCCGGCGGGGCTGTCCATCCCTTTCCATAGATGCAGTTTTGCATTGTCAACGTTGGCGACAATCCCTTCCCAGCCACCTGCTTTTTGTAACCCGAGGTAAACAAGTGGCGCGATGCCCAGGACGATCAGGAAGAACTGCAACACCTCGTTATATACGGCGCTCGTCAGCCCACCCAGGTAGGTGTATATTAAAACAATACCCGCGGCGATCCACACAGACAAGTGAAAGTCCCAACCAAGTATCACCTGCATCAGCATGGCCAATGCATACAAGGAAATACCAGACGAGAAGACTGTCATGGCGGCAAACGTAATTGCGTTAAATGTCCGGGTCTTTTCATCGAAACGAAGTTTGAGGTATTCCGGTACGCTGCGTGCCTTGCTGCCATAGTAAAACGGCATCATGTAAATACCCAGGAATACCATGGCAAAGGCAGCCCCCAGCCAGTAAAAGTGGGCGGTATAGAGGCCGTATTTCGCCCCGCTAGCAGCCATCCCCAATACTTCCTGCGCGCCGAGGTTAGCGGAAATAAAAGCGAGCGAAGTGATCCACAGCGGGATACTGCGGTTACTCATCAGAAAGTCGTTACCGGTTTTTACCCGTCGTTTCAACAGGAACCCGATGCCTATAACAAAAAAGAAATAGATGGCAATGATCAGGTAATCTACAATCTCTAGTTTCATACAGCAGTTGGGTTAGTGAGTATAATTTTACGGCGGAGTTATTTATTGTCTTTCCTGATAAACTTTTGGCTGAAAGAGTCGTACAGTAAAATGAGTTCATTTGACTGACCGTCCTTGTCAAATATCTTCTCCCAGGTGTTCAATGGCTCCCAGATAAAAGTACCTTTTCCACGATTACCAGGTAGTCCGAAAGTGATGTCGTGCACTTCATTCTTCTTTTGGGAGTACTCAACCAGGATAATATCCTTATGATACCGGCGGGTAAGGTCCGCCATATTATTCCGGAGATCATCAAGCGTGCCGTGCCACTTAGGGTAATATGATTGCCCGATCACGTCGAACTGCACATTTCTTTCAATCATACTATTGATGAACCAAACAGATTCGTCGTTCTGGCCGCCGAGTGCCACATGCAGCATCATGATGATATTAGGATCAACATCCAAAGTGGCTTTCGTTCCCGCGATCAATAATTCCGCGAGGTTGTTGAGATTATTGACGTGCCCATCAGGCCAGATGATGCCATGATTGATCTCGTTTCCGATCTGAACCATGTCGGGCGTGGTGCCCTGGGCTTGGAGTTCGCTGATCACGCGCTTTGTAAACGCGTACATCGAATCCTTCAAAGCCGGAAAATTCAAGTGCTTCCAGGCAGCCGGCTTGTATTGTTTGCCCGGGTCTGCCCAATTATCGCTGTAATGAAAATCCAGCAGCAACTTCATCCCGGCGTCCTTGATACGTCGCGCCATTTTTTTAGTGTGCTCAAGATCACAGAAGCCTTTTCCCGGCGAATAGCCACTATCTGCAGCGGGATCATTGAATATCCGAAGCCGGACATAGTTGAATCCATGGTCCTTTAAAATCCGGATAGCGTCTTTTTCTTTTCCCTTGTCGGAAAACCTTATCCCTCTCGCTTCCAGTTGAGGCAGAAAAGAAATATCCGCACCGATCATTTTATCGATCACCTTCTTCTTTAATGGCTTTGATGTTATAGTACTTGTGGCAGCTGCTGGCATCACAGAGAATATGTCAGTAGAACCTGTCCGCAGGCCTTCACTCCGGGCCTCAAAGTGAATATTGCTCGGTTTCCTGCCTGCTAATAGGATCACCTGTGCTTTGCCATTGAAAAGGTGCCTCGTCGCGGAGGTGTCATTGTACCGGTCCCGTTCATGACTGCTTGGATCCCCGTTACCGACCCCGATGATCTTAGCATCGCCAGCCAATCCGAAGAATACCAGGGGGTTTGCATCGGGCACCTCGCGGCCTTCCTTGTCAACTGCGGTGATATTTAGAACCGTAGCATCTTTACCATCCGCCAGCATCGTGGTCTTGTAGGGAGTGATAACAATATCCGCAGCCGGGCCAGTAGTTTCAACTTTTTTGCTGAGCCTTTTTCCTTTTTTTAAAGCCACCGCTTCTAATGTGCCGGGCTCGTAAGGTACTGCCCATTTCAAATGCCTGTTGCGGGGCATATCTTTCTTACCGAGGCTTCGCCCATTTAAGAACAATTCCACGTGATCCGCATTCGTGTTCACCCATACGTCGATGGACTTCCCTTCTTTGCCTTTCCAGTTCCAATGTGGTGAGATGTGGAGCACGTCTTCATCAGTCCACCAACTCTTATAATAATAATAGATATTCTTCGGGAAGCCACAAGCGTCCATTACACCAAAATGAGATGATATGTTTGGCCACTGGTAAGGCGTGGGTTCGCCGCGGTAGTCGAAACCCGTCCAGATAAAACCGCCGAGCCAGTGTGCGCTGTCCGCGGCAAGTGTCCACCATGTCTCCGCGGTGCTGGCCCACCAGGGCGCAGTGATGTCCTGGTCGGGAACATAGGCTTTTACTGTATCCTTTTCATAAATACCCCTTGTTGTTACAGTGCTTCCCATCTCCGTTCCCAATATTGGCTGTCCGGGATGATCCCGGTGATACTCACCTACGGCAAACTGGCGATAGTTAAAACTGCGCACCGGTATCACTTCGTTCACCCCATGATACACGTTAGCCACATCGGCCGCATATGTAGCGGTTCGCGTAGGATCCAATTCCCGCTGCTTCGCCAGCAAGGTTTGCGCGATCCGCTTCCCCGCCGTGGTTGTGTGGATCCACCCCTCTTCATTACCGATACTCCACATAAAAACAGAGGGATGATTGCGATCCCTCCGGATCAATCGCTCAAATTGGCTTATGTATTCCGGGCCACTATTCAGCAACCGGGTTTCATCCATCACCAGCATACCAAGGCTATCGCAGGCATCGAGCAATTCGGGTGTGGGCGGGTTATGACTTGTACGATAAGCATTGCTACCCATTTCTTTTAATAGACGTACCCTGTAATATTGAAGATAGTCAGGCAGGGCCGCACCGACACCGGCGTGATCCTGGTGGTTATTCGTTCCTTTGATCTTGACATACTTCCCATTAAGGAAAACACCATTGGGTTTTATTTCGATTGTCCTGATACCAAACCTATGCGTGATCTTGTCGACCACCTTCCCGTTTTGCTTTATAATGGATATCACGCGGTAGAGATACGGATCATCGAGGCTCCAAAGCCTTGGTTTTGCCAGGTTGAGCCGGTGTCTAAAAGTAGCTTTCCCATTGATGCCGATTGTCAAAGGTTGCTCAGGCGAACGGGCGACTTCCCTGCCAGACCTATCGATTACCAAAGATGAAAGCGTACAGCTGGCTATTCCAAGCGACTCGTTCTGAATCACGGTCTCGATCATCACGCCAGCGTTACTGCCCTTTACCGCTGCAGTTGCAAAAACCCCATCCGTGGCTATATGTACATTATCATATTCGTTCAGCCATACATGTCTATAGATTCCCGCACCTTCATAGAACCACCCTTCGTACTGGGTAGCGTCCACACGTACAGTGAGGACATTGTCTCCGTCATAGTTTACATAATCAGTGATATCGTATTCTACCCCGATATAACCACTTTGGTTGTTGCCCAGGTAGAAGCCATTGATCCAGAAATGCGCATCACGGAAAACGCCGTCAAACTGCACCTGGAAACGTCGACCCGAATCTTTAGCTGGGACCGTGAAGTGCTTGCGATACCACCCGATGCTTGTTTGGGGATAGAGACCGCCTACCGGTTTGTAGCCGTGCGACTGGACGTCGAAGCTGGGAGAATTGGAGAAAGGCAGTTCTACCGCCCAGTCGTGCGGGAGGTCAACATCCCTCCATGCGCTGTCTTTAAACAGAATTGCTAAAGCCGTGTTGTCCGTCTTACCCGATTTTGCAAAGATCGCCGTGATGCCATAGTTGAAATCTTTTGCAGGGTCGCCAGCGTGGCCGAAATGGAATTTCCAGCCTTCATCAAAATTAGTACGCTTTCGCTGGGCGAAAAGATCAACACTTATTGCCAGTAACAGCAAAAAGCATAGGCTGGTGGCGTATCGCATAAGAATACTTTTCAGTTTATTTTTTCAACCATACGTGCTGAATTTCCAGGCTCACAGGATCAGAAGGCTTATTCGCAATAAAGCGCACCTCTATCTTTTCCATGTCGGGAAGATGCATGCGCTTGTTACCTGCCGTATTGAACCATAGGTTTTGAAAGCCGGGATATGGCCGCGGTAAAAGCAAACAAGAATCTTTTTGAAAGAGCGAAAGCGGTAATTCCAGGTCTTGCCAGTCCGCAGAAAGCGGGAGACTGGTGCTATACGCGTTCCCATCTATGTCGATTAGTGAGACTTTTGCAGTCACATCGCCAGAGGACCTTGCCTTTATAATGAGCTTAGCCGAAGCATCGAATGAATCGATTCTTCCCGAAATCCTTTCGCCAAAATAAAATTGCCATCCCATCATTTGTCCGGCGACGGGTTTGTTCATGCTTGTTTTGACCGCGAGTTTGCCGGGTTCACCTGTGGCGATGCCTTCAACGCGGTTATTACGCCAGTCGGTATTGTAAAGCATCAACCTGTTCCTGTCGTTGGTTGCGCTGAACAACTCAACCGGTGATCCAGCAGCGGCAACGAATGTCTGCCAGCTTTCATTTCTATATTCATCCCAGGCGTAAGGATTGCCTTTAAATCCACCGGGGGAAATATACGTCTCATTCTTACTTCTTACCATGATGCGGTAATTGATGACGCCGGGCATGACCATTGCTGCCGGGATAACAGCCCGGTAGCTTAAACTTGAGATTAATTGCATGGGAATCGTCTTCCATTGATTGGACGAATTCCTTACTTCAACAGAGATTCTCGATGACGTGTCAACGCCTGCTATTATTGCTTCAACATTTAACTGGCGAAAGGCCGCGACTTCAGCTTGTTCGTGATGAACCAATACAGGCTCGAAGACCTGGTTCTTCGGGGCATAAAAAGGTTCTGGACGAGGCTCGAAATCTGCACGTTTGGATTTCCCGATCAGCATATAAATGCCAGGAGATGCTATAAACGTGCTATCGAACCCGATGACTGGCAAACTGTCGCCGTAATACATGGGTATTATTCTGGCACCCGTGAGAATATCCGGCAGCCTCAACTTCATTTTGTGTGCTCCCCAATGAATCTTTACCACCTCTTTCTTGGGAGAAGCTTTTTCAAATGGATCTAACGTCGCGATCGCATCTGGCATCAACTCAAGCCACCAGATCCCATCGCTGATCTTATCGAGAAAATACGCACCCGTTCCGTCATACTGCACCACGGGAGAACTGCCAACGCCGGCAATATGCTCCAGTTTCGATTGGTTCTTCGGCACGGTGGAGGTTGACCCGGTATAGTAAAACTCATTTTCGCTGTTCATTTCGCTCAACTGCTGGCGATAGCTCAAGCGGAAATCGCCAAACAACGTATCAGCGGGAAAAGTGCCATAACTTTTGTTCCGTGGCAGCTGATGAAAAATTTTGGAAGCGATCAGCAGGCTGATGGCTTTCGCGGGTGTGTACGCAAGGTTGAGGTAATGCGTCTGGTATTCCGTGTTTCCATAAGCCGTGTACAATGGGTCGTAAGCGAACTGCGTGGCCCATTGAAAGCCGGCGGTGCGATAAGTCCGCGCCATCGCCGGGTACATAATCGGTTGCATCACGTCGCCCGCATCGAATTCGTACACCATCTTCGCGCGGCTTTTAAAAGCAGCTATCGTATCCGCGAAAGGAGTACGATACGCATCTACGTGCGGCAGGAAATTTCCTTTGCGTTCATGGTTCGCCACCAGGTTTGTCGGGTACCACTGGAAGCTGTGGCCATCCACGTTTGCCTTCACGACTGCGTCTGCATAAGCAGGCGACTCGCTGATATTATAGAACACCGGCTTGGTCCAGCCCGTGCTTCTCACCGCCGCCGCCATGCGGTTCACATATTCGGTTGTTCTTTCCTTGGGTCCGCTGTGGTGCGGCTCGTTGTTGATCTCCGTCGCGATCACATCCGGGTCGTCCTTGTATGCAAGCTTTGTATATGGATTGACGTGCGTGAAAAACTGCCGCAGGTAGTTCTCCTGGGCCTTAAAAGCTTCTTCCTTTATAACCGAAGGCCCTTTGCCGTAGACCGATGAAAAACCATTGGTCTTAACATCCGGTTCGGGATAGCCATTTCCCCAGAACGCGATGGGCGTGATCAGTATCTTGATGTTTTTTTGCTTGAGTTTGTTTAGGAGATAATCGAACAGGCGAAGGTGTTCATTTTCCAACAAGTTACCCAGCGAGTCGCTGATCTCTACGTCCCACACATGGACCCGGAACGCATCGAGTCCAAGGCGCGCCATATGGTGCACATCGGCATCAATTGCTTTTTCCAGGTCGATGCCCAGTGCCTTATGTGATCTGTACCCATAAGCGAAAGGAACAGTGTAATTCACCCCGAAAAACTGTGCTTCGGATTTGTCTTTTGTCCAGCGTATCACGCCATGCTTGTCTACAAACACAGGATCCGATTTCTTCTGCGCATTCAATGAATGCACGGACAATAACATCAATATGAAAAGCAATGTTTTCATTAATTGAATGCATTAATGCGACGTTTGGCTAGAGCGCTAAAAAAAGCCACTTGTTGAAGGTGGCTTTTTTGAGTTGTCGATATGCTTATAGTTTGACCAGTGTGTATTTGTTTGTAAGAAAATCAACGGTGATCTTGTAATTCCCGGAAACATCCGGACTTGGTATGTCCTGTCCTTCCGGAACCAAAGTCGCACCCAGTTTGATACCTGCTGCAGTATTATCAGCAACGCCATATTTTTTACCCCAGTTTCCATTCTCCGGCAAAAGGAGGTACATCTGTCCCGCCGTAAGCGCTACAGAAGCGAGCTCGAATTTGGTAGAAGTAAGCCTGGTGAATTTTTGCGAAGGCACCGGAACAGGGTTCGACCATCCACCCGGTGTTGCGCCACCTACGATAAAAAGGTCGGCTGGCAATCCATGCTGCTGCGTGAACGGCGTAACGGTGAATTTGCCAGTTTGGAAATCCACGATGATCTTATAGAGACCCGATGTTGATGGGCTGGGAAAATCCTGCGCAAGGTTATAACCAAAATCACCTCCGGCGCTTAACCCGGCAATTGAATTGTTCGCTACCGAATACTTATTGGACCAGTCGCCATTTACAGGCAGTAACAAGTAGAATTGTCCGCCATTCAATTGGAAAATTCCGCCCCAGGTCGTTTCATCTATCCGCGTCAATTCCTGTGAAGGAACGGGAACGGGATTGGTCCAGCCGCCTTGTGTGGCACTGCCCACGATGAAAAGACGATTGGAAGCTGGTAATGCCACCTTAGGAGGGATCTTGTACGGCGTCATCATTATCTTCAACACATTTGAACTGAGTCGCTCGTTATTGTTCAAATAAGAGGACGTCACTTTCACGTCCATGCCGACAGGCACATTGAAAGCATATCCCTTAGAGAGAAGCATTTCATTGAGTTCCTTCGCGATAAAGCTCTTACTCAAACTGCCTGTTACAACGGTTGTGTAAGGATTGGAAAAATTCTTTCCCGATGAGTCGATCTCTATTGTGAATTTCTGATTGGCTGAATCGGTGGCATGCTTTGGATTTGTCCAGCTCAATGTTAAGGCAACGTTGTTCGAATCTGCAGCTACCGGAGCAATGCTCGACGACGAGGCACTCAATACCGGGGCCGTGCCCGTGCCGAACAGCGCCAGGCTTTCCGCTTTCTCGCAAGCGGTAAGCACTGCGGCAACGGCGATCACCAGTAGGCAGAGTTTCATAAATTGTTTCATATAATGGTCTTTACCGGTTTATAATTTGGTTAATGTGAACTTGCCTCGCTGGAAATCCACTTGTATTTTATAGTTACCACTAACGGCCGGGGCGAGCAGGTCTCCTCCTCCGGGTTTGAAGTCATCCCCGCTAGGGTTGTTGGTATTGTTTGCTCCCATTCCACCGTATTTAGCACTCCAGTCTCCATTAACCGGAAGGAATAGGTATGATCCGCCACCTACAATTGGCATCGTAACCTCGAACAATGTGGGGCTGATAGCTGTAAGTTCCTGGCTTGGCACCGGCACCGGATTCGTCCAGCCCCCTGGCGTTGCACTTCCCACGATAAACAATTTGCCGGAAGCAGGCGGTGCTACTTTAGGCGGAATGGCATAAGGTGTGACTGTGAACTGGAGTACATTTGAATACAAAGGAACAGATGTACCGATGCTAGAACGAACCCTGAACTGAATGGTATGTGGTGCCCCTGTGGTCAGCTGAAGCTGGTTCAGGAGGTAATCGTTCAGGTCGTTCTGTGTTATGCTGAGACTGAGGTCGTTGCTTATTGAAAGGATCTTCCTGTTTGGATTTGTGAAGTTCGCGCCCAACGTATCGATCTCCAATTGGTATGATACGTTCTGCGAACTCAAACCCGTCGTGAATTTGTAATTGGGGTTCGTCCACATCAGCTTAATTGCTTCCATATCCTTATTCACAAAGCTCAGCGGTATAGTTCCACTGCGCGAAGCGGTGAGTGCGGGGGCCGTACCACCTTCGTAGCGCACCATGTTTTCTTCTTTCTCACACCCCGTCAAAAATGCCAGGCTACACAGCGACAGGAATATGGAAAGGATCAGTTTATTTTTCATTTCCGTTGTTTTTAGTAATTATTAATAACCTGGGTTTTGGATCAGGTTCGGATTTGCATTGATTTCAGCGGAAGGAATCGGGTAAATATTCCTGGTGGCAGCAACTGCCGCACCATCCTTTACACCTCCTTTCCATGGCCATAAATATCCCGCCGTAGTAAACAGGTCATAACGCACAAGGTCGGTTCTTCGCTTTCCTTCCCACAGGAATTCTCTTGCCCTTTCATCTAAAATAAACTCGAGCGTGAGCTGTCCCGAAGTAATATTACCCGTTGTATTTCCATAAGCCCTTGCACGCACATTGTTCACGTAAGTTAAAGCCTGCGCTGCTGAGCCGCCGGTACCGCCCCTCAACACAGCCTCGGCATAGATGAGGTAAGCTTCCGGCAAACGGTACATCGGGAAATCGGTATCCACCCATGTAAGGCTGGAACCAACGGTGCCGGCTGAAGTCACATTGTACCATTTCTTCAGGCTGTAACCATGACGGAATTCACTGATATCGGTAATCTCCAGTTGCTGACCCGCGGTCTGGAACGTTCCTCTTTTATCAGCTGTACCATTCGCATCCGGGAATTTCTGTACGATAGCTTTTGTAGTACGAATACCACCCCAACCGAAGTCGATGCCGTAATCGTTAACATTCATATCACCTCCTACAGGCGCGTGAACCAGGAATGTTGTTCCACCCCACGTACGTGTCTTTGTTCCGTCGAATGCTACCGTGAAGATGTTCTCATTGGATGTATGATTGTCTGCTTTGAACAGGTTACCATAATTCGTGTTAAGCGTGTAAGGCGCTGCGATCACTTTTGAGCTGTAAGTAATGGCATCGGTGTAGCGCTCGGTACCTGTATACACTTTTGCATTCAGGTACAGGTTAGCAAGTGTCATCCATACCGCTGCCTGATCTGCACGGCCATATTCATTGGCCTTGGGAGCGGGGAGAAGGCTTTCAACCGCTTTCAACTCCGATTCCACATAAGTAAACAGGTTTGCTCTTGTGGTACGTGCGGGAAGGAATGCACCAACCGGATCGTTCTCCGTAACAAAAGTTGGATTCCCGTACAGGTCCAGCGCGTGCATATAACTCAACGCTCTCAGGAACCTTGCTTCCGAACGGTACATTTTTATTTTGTCGGCATCAGCGCCAGTGATACCCCTTTCGGCAACCTTCGCATCAGTAGCTTCGCGTATAAACGCATTAGCAAGCGTTATCTGGTAGTATACGCGTGCATAGAATGCGCGGTTAAACGCCTCGGTAGGCGACCAATCCATTTCATGAAGATCTTTGATGGTCTGGTCGTTCCAGCCGATCACTGCCTCATCAGTTGGCAACTCCTGGAGATACCAGTAAGTCCTGAGATAAGAAGAGAATCCTTCGTCGATACCGCCCAGGTCACCACTCCCATCAGGGCCGCTGTTACCCGTGAGCGCTAAACCGCCATAAATTTTAGCAAGCGAAGACCGGTAGCCGGCTTCATTCTTATATAATGCATCTGCTGTGAGGGCATTGGGCGAAGTTCTATCGAGGTCCTTTGTGCAGGACGAGAGAAGAACACTCCCACAGAATGCGATCCATGTTATTTTCTTGAAGTTCATATCATGAGTTTTTTAGCGTAATTAAAAGTCAAGGTTTGCTCCAACGGCATACATTCTCGGACGGGGGTAGATCGAACCATCTATACCACCGCTCTGTTCCGGATCCAGCCCGCTGTACTTTGTAATTACAAATACATTCTGCACATTAAAGTTCAACCGAAGGTTCGCAGTCTTGTGCACTTTCCCTACGTTGTAATTCAGGAATAAGTTATCCATGCGCAGGAAAGACGCGTTCTCCAGGTAGTAATCGCTCCAGATCTGCTTGTCGTTGAAATTGGTCACCAACACATCAGAGCTTGCGTTGTTCAAATAGTTCTGGCCGGTGAAAACGTTCTTATAATACGCTGATCCGCCTTTGACGTTATTATACATATAGTTGTCAAGGTTCGCTCTCATTGAAAAACCAGCATTGAATTTTCCAAATCCCGCATTGGCAGAGAAGCCCATATAGACTTTGGGTTCGGGGTTCCTTACCCAGAATTTATCGAGTTCATCGATCTTGCCATCCCTGTTCCTGTCTTCATACAAGCCTTCGATTGCATTATCGTTTTCGTCGTACACCTGCTTATACAGGAAGAATGTAGACGGGGAATAGCCTACCGAATGTTTCTGGATCGTGCCGTTTATACCGATAGATCCTACATCGGCGCCCAGATATTTCGGATCATTTACCAGTTGAAGTTTGGTGATCTCATTCTGGATGAGATAAGTAAGGTTGTACCCAAGATCAAGCGTGAACGTCTTCTTATTGATCACGTTGCCTGTTACACCAAACTCCAGGCCCTGGCTCTTTGTAGAACCAACGTTGGTGGTGATAAGGTTGCTGAAGTTGGTACCTGCAGGAGCCGGCACTTCCGCCAGCAGGTCGGTTGTATTCCTGTTGTAATAATCCAGGCTGAAGTTGAAACGGTTGCTCATAATGCCCACGTCAAGGCCGATGTTCCTTGACTCAGTTTCTTCCCATTTCAGGTTCTCATCGTAAGCCTGTGGGCGAACCACGGTAACGTAAGTGCCTCCGAAAGGATATTGCGCTGCAGCATTCCCGTAGAAAAAGTTAGGCTGGTAGCCATAATCAGAGATCCCTTCCTGCTGCCCGGTAATGCCCCACCCGAGCCTGAGCTTCATTGATGAAAATACCCTGTTGTCCTTCAGGAATTTTTCTTCTTTCAGGTTCCAGGCAAACGCGGCCGAAGGGAAATTACCCCAACGGTTGTCTTCGCTGAACCTTGAGGAGCCGTCCCTTCTCATGGTGAAGGTCAGGAGGTACTTATTCATCAGGGAGTAATTCAACCTACCATAAAAAGAAACCAGCGTGTGCTGACCAAAACCAGGAACACCGGCCTGGCCCACTGTGTCGGTTTTGTTAGCGGCGAGGTCAGGAAATGAAGGTGACTCTGATTTCCAGTCCTGCCATGAATATCCTGCTACCGCATCGATCCGGCTGCGGATCGAAGTGATATCCTTTGCATAATTGAAATAAGATTCGAACAACTGGTTGGTCCGTGTTTGCTCATATTCGTTGAACCTGCCCCCAGTTCCATGTGTGAAATCTGAGGCGGCCGTAGCCGGTACGAAAACCGTGCCCTGACCGTGGCTCCTGTCCAATCCGAGGTTGAGGTTCGCATGCAGGTCGGGAAGGAAATGAAATTTATAATCCAGCTGCACGTTACCGATGAAACGATCTGCTTCGCCTTCGTCTTCACGCTGGTTCAATAGCCCAACCGGATTTTTAGGCGCAAGTCCATTCAGCGTTGTAGTACCGCTGAGCCACTCATAATATCCGCCATATTGTGTTTTACCAGACATTACCGGTTGTGTTGGATCAAAAGCTACCGCCGCACCGATCGCTCCCTGGTTGGCGAAAAGGTTCTTAGTGTACGCGTACTTTGCGTTAGCATTTACGCTGAGATGATTGCCGAGCAGCTTCGGTGATAAATTCAATCCAACAGAAGTACGCTGCATATTACTGCGCTTCAATACTCCATCCTGGTTGAGATATCCCAGTGAGAGGCGGTAAGGCAATTTACCAACCCCACCGCTTAACGATATATTATTATCGCTGCTAAAAGCGGTGCGATATATTTCATCCTGCCAATCGGTGCTGCCTGTCCCCAGCATCGCCTTGTCAGATGCGGTTCCGCGTGTATTCACCAAGGTCCTGAATTCTGCGGCGCTCATTACATCCAGCTTATCTGTAATGGTAGAAACCGAGTTCAGCGTGCTGAAACCGATCTTCAATTTGCCGCTTGCTCCTTTCTTCGTTGTAATGATCACAACACCGTTAGCGGCGCGATTACCATAGATCGCAGCGGCGGAAGCATCTTTTAATATGGTGATGCTTTCAATATCATTCGGATTGATCAGGGCAAGTGGATTAGAAGCACCCGAGATTCCTCCATTATTCAGTGGGACTCCGTCGACTACGATCAATGGATCATTGCTTGCATTTAGCGAGGTACCGCCACGGATCCTGATGCGACTGCCCGAACCCGGCATACCGTTATTCGGCGTGATCTGCACCCCGGGCGCTTTACCCGCGATCAGTTGCTCGGGCGTTGTGATCGGACCTTTTACAAAGTCTTTGGATGTTACTGTTGCTACAGAGCCGGTAAGGTCTCTCTTCCGCGCGGTACCATAACCAACCACCACTACTTCATTCAACGCGGGGTCTGTACTTTGTACAATCGATACGTTCAGGTTGCCGGACCCAATGGCCACTTCCTGCGACGTATACCCAATAGATGAGATTACAAGTGTGGTCGCGGCCGATGGAACGGAAAGACGGAACGTGCCGTCAGTCTGCGTTTGCGTAGCGACCTTGGTTCCTTTAACCATGACTGTCACGCCCGGTACGGGTGTGCCATCTTTGGAGTCGGTTACTTTTCCCGTAACCATTTTGTCCTGTGCATTGGCTAATGCAAAGCCTGCTAATGACAGGATGCAAGTCATCAGCAATCGTTTAAGGTTCATACATCATTGTTTAAAATGTTCAATACAAAAGGGTTTATGTCTAATTATTGATGAATAATGGATATGTTTTGATGACCCCATCAACTTCCACACGCAGAAAATAGAACCCGGAGGCCAGCCCGCTAAGATCCATCGTCCAATTCCGCGTATTGGCCATTTGAACCGTACGAAGCACTTTCCCGGCGGCGTCCTGCAAACTGGAACTTACTACACGTCCAGGAGCTTCCAGTTTTAGATTTACCTGGTTATTGCGAACAGGGTTCGGATAAATGGTGACAGCGCGGCCCACACTGGGATCAACCTTGACGACCTTCGAATAAGTGAACTTACCATCTTTGTCTGTCATCTTCAGGCGATAGAAAATAGACGCTGTCGTGGTTGCTTGTTGGGCTGAAGCATCCTTGAATAGATAATGATTTTCTGTGGGCAGATTTCGAGCGTTCACCTGCCCAATAGCCTCGAACAAACTTCCATCGAATGAACGCTGTATCTGAAAGTCCGATGTATTGGATTCATTTACTGTGACCCAGTCGAGTTGTACTTTTGCATCAAACCTACGGGCAGAAAACGACAAAAGCGTTAATGGAAGTACCGCGTTCGCGTCCTGGTCCAGGTAAACATGGTATTCGCCAGGCTGCAGGGTGATACTTTGGCTTCCTCCTGTCGCAGTGAACGTTCCTCCACTGAGGAAATCGTACCAGGTGCCCGCTGACTGGAATGTAACAGACCCCGTAACCGGTACCACATCGAAATTCCCTACAACACATATTCTCAGTGAAGGGGAAGTGACCTTTAAGAACTTGAAGCCACTGGAGAGACTATACTCAATATTGTTTGTTACGAATGTTGGCAGGTAGGGCGCATGTCTTCTCAATGCGAACAAACGCGCATACACATTATACAATGCAACCCGGTTGCTGTTCGACTGGTAGTTCCAAAGAATTGGTTTCGGGCTCAGCCTGCAGTTGTTGTTGACGGTTACACCGTCTTCACAGGTGTTGATGGATTTATCATAGCCTAGTTCACCGAATTGCCAAAGCATTTTCGGGCCTGGTATTAAAGCCCAGAAAGCGGTCGCCATTTCATTTCTCTTTAGTGCCGTATTAAGATTCTTAACATCGTAAGCGCCGCTGGAGTTTCCGTAATTAAGATTCCGGTACATCAAACGCTCTTCATCATGGCTCTCCTGGTAGGTAATCAGATGAGGGTTGGCCCAGCCACGGTAAGTATATATCCCCCACTGGAAATTTGAATTGGACACAAAGCCCATCGTCCCTTCATTGAAATTATAATTCAGGTTGCCCCAGAAGAGCATACCATAATTCGACAGCTCTGTCTCTTCGTTATTATCCGCGAAGTGTTCGAGGATGCAATAAGAGTTAGGGGACACTACCTGCATACTATCATAGATCCTCTTCCATGTGGTGACGCGTCCCGCATCGTAATTGCCCCAAAGGCCTACGTTGGCACCGGAGTTCGTTTGCGTAAATCCTTTTGACAGATCCCACCGGAACCCATCGATCTTATAGTTGACCATCCAATGCCGGATCACCCGGCTGACAAGATATTTCGTAGCCTCCGATTCATGGTTGAAATCATAACCTACATTGAATGGATGGGTGGCATCAGGATTATGCCAGGGGTTTGAAACAGATGGTTTATTATTTACCGCGTCCCAATACATTCTCACGGTCGGTGATAAGCCGAATGCATGATTCAGCGCCATGTCCATGATCACGGCAATACCATTCTGGTGGCAAACATCGATAAACTGTTTAAGTGCTGTTTCTGTTCCATACATCTTGTCCGGTGCGAAATAAAAATCGGGGTTATAGCCCCAGCTATTATTCCCTTCAAATTCATTGAATGGCATTACTTCGATAGCGTTTATGCCAAGGCGCTTCAGGTAGGAAAGCGTGTCCTTCAAAGTCTGCCAGTTTTGTGTTCCCACAAAATCCCGCAGCAGCAGCTCATATATAATTAGGTTACGCTTATCAGGGCGTGTAAAATTCGGGACAGTCCAGCTATAGCCGGGCTTTGCGGTCTGCAATACACCAACGATATTGGATTGGCCGGCGGGATATGGTTTCAACGAAGGATAATTGGCTGTAGGTATATACTGGTCATTCCACGGATCCAGTACCTTTTCACTATATATATCCGCCACCCGCAGGTTACCGTCGATTAAATATTGGTATGCGTACTCTGTTCCGGGAGTAAGGCCGGTCAATGTTATCCAGTAGCGATTACCATCCGGCGTGCGGTTCATCTGGTAGCTGGTGGTTTGTGTCCAGTTATTGAAATCACCAATCACCGCAGCCCTTGTTTTATTAGGTGCGAACAATACCAGCGTTGCAGACGTGTTATCCGGGTGATAGTTGATTCCATCTACTGTATTGGCGGGCTGTGCCGCTACTACAACCGGCGTATTGACAAAAAAGTTAATGGTGTCGTAACTCGTGCCGTTAGTATTTGACACTTCCAGGACCAACTGGTTATTCCCGCTCACGGCGTTTACAGAAGTGGAGATCGACGTCCCACTCATGACCGAATCTTTCGGATCTCCATTGAATAATACCCGGAGTTTAGCCACCTGGCTGGAGAGGCCATTTACAGGGATCGGGTCACCTGCACTTGCAGTCACGGGTTCGGCGACAGGGAAGTATTTAGGCTCTTTAAATGGTTGATCGATCCGGGCATAAAGACCATTATCATACACGGGTATATACATATCCGTATTGTCGGCGTTGGCCAGCTTCTTACTTCCGGTTCCATTACGGAATAGGAGAGCAATCTTAAGTATTCGCTCGGTAGGGTCGGTAACATTGAAAAAGGTTCTAAGATCACTACCGATCGTATACTTCCACTTATTATTTCCGAGGTAACTCGCCTGCGAGATCGCGTTGGTGCTTCCCCAGGTAAAGGGAACGTGCTTCCAGTCGGACGAAGAAGTGCTGAAAGTGGTAATCACTCCGATATGCACATAAACGTCATTAGTGGGCGTATGATTGAACAACCCCTGGTTGCCCTTGGAGGCATCACCGGTGATTTCAACACCGGCGGAAGTTTCTTTAATAAATGTGGGAGACCAGGTAAGCAATTGTGCGTTAGCGGATGCCACCAATAGCACCACGGCATGGAATAAGACACAAGCTTTGAGTAGCTTTTTCATCATAGCAGCAAGCGATCAGTAAAGTGTATATTTTACACAAATCAAAATGTGTAAATGTTACACAATATAATAAGTTTTTCAGTTCGCAAAGAAAATGTTAACCAAAACCCCAATTTTAATGAGCCTACGCAAAATCAATCCCCGTCCACTTCCGGCGGCTCTTCTCATATTTTTCAAAATTGAATTTGTACAGTTTGCCCGGCCGGTGCGGTACATCTTGTTCATATTCATCGATATCCACCAAAAAGTCCATTGAGAAGAACTTCTTCCGGAAATTCCTGCGGTCAAGCTGGATGCCGAGGATCGCCTCGTACAGGTTTTGTAGTTCACGTAATGAGAACTTATCAGGTAAAAGGTTGAACCCGAGCGGGTGCTCCTGTATCCTTTTTTGCAGCCAGGCATAGCAGGCGTCCAGGATCGGTTTATGGTCGAATGCCATGTCTTTGATCGAATTAACGGAATGCCAGTGCAGTTCGTTTTCGGTGATCTTAAGTTTATGGTGCTGGATATTCAACAACGAACAATAAGCGATAGTGATCACCCGGCCGCCTGGATGTCGTGTAGGGTTGCTAAACGCGCGTACCTGCTCGAGGTAAACATCGTTCATGCCCGTCCGCTCTTTCAATACCCGGTAGGCCGCATCATCCAGGTCCTCGTTATCCCCTGCAAAATCACCCAGCAGGCTCCACTTGTCCTTATATATCTCGAAGTCACTTTTAATGAGGAGGACCTTCAGTTCATTCTCATCAAAACCAAAGATCACGCAGTCAACCGTGATGGGCACCCGGGGGTAGGAATCCACCAGTGACTTATGATCTTTAATTAAACCGGGATGTGTTTTTCGAAATTCAGGTAAGGTGAGGGCTTTACTCTTTGACATGGAGTCACATTTTAATCTAAAGCGATCGTTCGGTGGTACAAGATAGATATTTTGCGTAAACGTGTAAAAAGTACATAGTTTGATCTTTTCCGTTTTGCTGAACACTTAACTTTATCCGCCCAAAAGCCATATGTACAATAAACAGCAAATCAAGGAACTGCAACGACTCACCACCGAACTGATTTCGCTTGAAAAAAAACAGGGCGATGCTTCGGCTTGTATCGGCGACCTGCGACACGCCCTTCGATTCCATGAATACCGCTATTATGTGATGAGCGATCCCCTGGTCACCGACTTCGAATACGACCTCCTTTACAAAATGCTGGAGCGTACAGAGGCGGCACATCCGCATCTCGTCACGAAGGATTCCCCAACACAACGAGTTGGCAGCAGCCTCAACCAGTCGTTTCCTACGGTACAGCATCTGGTACCTATGTTAAGCCTCGAGAACAGTTATAACGAAGAAGACCTGGTAGACTGGGACAGGAAAGCCAGGGAACTGACGGGGCAGACTGAAGTAGAGTACTGCATTGAACCGAAGTTTGATGGCGCAAGTATTTCGCTGATCTACGAAGACGATTTTTTTGTACGGGGCGCTACACGCGGAGACGGTGTACACGGTGATGAGATCACCACGAACCTGAAACAGGTGCGCTCTATTCCTCTAAAAGCTCCTTTTTCATCTCATGGCATCCAGCAGATCGAGATACGGGGCGAGGTGATGATGAGCAAGAAAGCATTCAAGGCATACAACGATATGCTTTCAGAACAAAACCTGCCACCGCTGGCGAATCCACGCAATGCAGCCGCGGGTAGCCTCCGCATAAAAGACCCGAAAGAGGTTGCACGTCGCAGGCTGGAAGCTTTTCTATACAATGTGAGTTATTACCATTTGGAAAAAGATGATAAGTTTCCAAAAGCACTCACCTCTCACAGCGGTTGCCTTGAACTACTCTGGAATTGCGGGTTTCGGAGCCCCCAACAAGAGAAGGTAGTGATAAAAGGAATTGATGCAGTGATGCGCCACTGCGCCTCCTATGAAGCAAAAAGAGATGAACTTCCCTATGAAATTGACGGGATGGTGATAAAAGTGAATGATGTGGCGCTGCAGGATCTCATGGGGATGACCACCCATCACCCGCGATGGGCCATCGCGTTCAAGTTTAAAGCAAGACAGGCAAGCAGCAAACTGCGCGCGGTTGAATTCCAGGTAGGTCGGACTGGCGCTATAACACCCGTAGCGAAGATCGACCCGGTGCCGATTGGTGGCGTAACTGTCGGCTCCATCTCACTCTTTAACGAAGACGTCATCCGGGAGAAAGATCTTATGATCGGCGATACCGTCCTGGTAGAAAGAGCCGGCGACGTAATACCTTATATCGTTCGCTCCCAGCCGGAAGACAGGACCGGTGGGGAGAAAAAAATAAAGTTCCCGAAGCAATGCCCGGCCTGCAACAGTGAATTGATGAAGGAAGAGGAAGAAGCGGTATGGCGATGTGTGAATATTGAATGCCCGGCTCAGGTAGTTGAGCGCATCATTCATTTCGTAAGTAAGGACGCGATGGATATCCGCAGCTTTGGTACGGCGAATGTTTCCAAGTTTTATGAATTGGGTTTATTAAAAGACATTCCCGGGATCTATACGCTGGACTTTGAAGCGATCGGTAAGCTCGAAGGATTTGGAAAAAAAAGCATCGACAACCTGCGTAGCGCGATCGAAGGCTCGAAACAGCAGCCTTTGAATCGCCTGATATTCGCACTGGGTATCCGCTTTGTTGGCGAAACCACTGCAAAGACACTGGCCAACTCGGTTTCACACCTGCTCGACTTTGCTAAGATGAACGAAACGGATCTCCAGCAACTGGAGGACGTTGGTGTTAAAGTAGCAAACAGCATTCAACAGTTCTTCAGCAATCAGCAGAACCTGGAAATGCTGCGGCAACTCGAGGCTTTGGGTCTTCAATTCCAAAACCAGAAACGCCAATCTTCGGGTACGGATACATTACATGGTCAGACATTTCTTTTTACGGGTACCCTTTCAAAACTCAAAAGGAGTGACGCGGAAGAAATGGTGGAACAACACGGCGGTAAGCTTGTAAGCGGGGTCAGTAGCAAACTCAACTACCTGGTAGTTGGAGAAGACGCGGGTAGTAAACTGGAGAAAGCAAAAAAGATCAACACCATCAGGATAATCACCGAGGATGAATTCCTGGCATTAATACACTAGATTATGACGGAGCAGGTCAGGAATATTTTTCTGGAAAAGTTTGGAACCGAGCCAAGCGTGTTTTTCTCCCCGGGGAGGATCAACCTCATGGGCGAGCACGTGGACTATAACGATGGGTTTGTAATGCCGGCAGCCATCAATCACGGGATTTGGTTTGCTATTGCAAAAAATGATACACCACGCGCCAGGTTTTTTGCGGCCGATCTTGATGACTACCTCCTGGTAGACATAAACGACATTCAGCCGCAGGAAGGTTGGAAAAACTATGTGCTTGGGGTTATACACGTGTTACAGGAAAACAACTTGCCCGTCCAGGGTTTCGATTGCGCTTTCGGCGGCAACCTTCCCATCGGTTCCGGGTTGTCTTCTTCTGCTGCCGTTGAGTGTGGGCTCATCTTCGCGCTGAACGAGATCTTCCAGCTCGGGCAGGATCGAAAAACGCTTGCGCTGATGGCGCAGCGCGCGGAACATACTTTCGCCGGCGTAAAATGCGGGATTATGGACCAGTATGCCAGTCTCATGGGCAAGGCAGGAAATGTGTTATTGCTCGACTGTAAAACGATAGAACACCAGTATCTCCCATTCGAACTGCAGGACCATGTGCTCGTACTCCTTAACAGTAAAGTGCAGCACGCGCTCGCTGGCGGGGAATACAACGTTCGACGCATGCAGTGCACAGAGGGCCTGGATTTAATAAAGCAACACGAACCTTCCGTCAAAACGTTTCGTGATGTCAGTAGGAATATGCTCTCAAAATATGAGCTGCAAATGGATCCTACTGTGTACAAGCGATGCCGCTACGTGGTCAACGAAATCGATCGAACACTTCAGGCCGCGGATCTTCTCCTCCAGAACAACATAGAAGCATTCGGCAAACGCATGTATGAAACACATCAAGGCCTTAGTAAAGGCTTCGGGGTGAGCTGCGACGAACTTGACTTCCTGGTAAGCGAAGCTGCTGCTTTGCAGGTAACCGGTGCTAGGCTGATGGGCGGCGGGTTCGGTGGGTGCACCATTAATATTATCCGGAAAGAAGACCGGCATCAATCCATTTCAAAAATAGTCTCGGCTTATGACGAAAAATTTGGAACACAACCGGGTATTATTGAAATAGACATTGCCAACGGCACACACGAAATCTAAATCCAATGCTACCGCGCTCTACACTGCAGTTCCTGAAGGACCTCTCGAAGAACAACAACCGGGAATGGTTCGAGGCAAATCGCAACCGTTATGAATCAGCGCGCCAGGATTTTATCGGCCTGGCAGACGCCATCATCAAAAGCTTTTGTAAGAAGGACAGTGATTTCACACAGCTGGAAGGTAAAAAATGCCTGTTCCGGA
>JAJTCI010000319.1 GCA_021323155.1 Chitinophagaceae bacterium
ATGACAAATGGAGGTCATACGCCACGTTCAATCCATCACGCTGCAGTTCCTTGTGTGCTTCTTCTTCAATGAGAATGATGAGATCACCGTTGGATCCGCCTCGTTCACCTGCGTTGCCCTTACCACTCATGCTCAATTGCATGCCTTCCTGTACACCAGCAGGCACATTGATGGTGACCATTTCTTCACTGTATACCCTTCCCTCACCCTTACAGGCCGTACATTTCGCGGTGATGGTGGAACCTTCGCCGTTACAGGTCGGGCAAGTGGTGACCGTCTGCATCTGCCCCAGGAACGTATTCGTTACCCTGCGCACCTGGCCACTTCCACCGCAGGTGGCGCACTGCTGCACGCTTCCCTTGTCTTTCGCGCCGCTGCCACTACAGGTAGTGCATGGTATGTATTTCTTTACCTTGATGGTCTTGGTAACACCTTTGGCGATCTCTTCGTAAGTGAGCTTTAACCTGATGCGCAGGTTGCTGCCCCGTGTTCCACTCGGCCGGCCACCGCCTCTTCTTCCTCCGCCACCACCAAAGAAACTTCCGAATACATCATCGCCGAATATGTCACCAAACTGGCTGAAGATGTCTTCCATGTTCATGTTGCCGCCGGAGAAGCCTCCACCGCCACCCATCCCGGGCGCGAAGGCCTGGTGACCGTAACGGTCGTATTTGGCGCGCTTGTCGGTATCGCTGAGCACCTCGTAGGCCTCGGCCGCCTCCTTGAACTTTTCTTCGGCTTCTTTATCGCCAGGATTGCGGTCAGGATGGTATAATCTCTTTTTGCCATTTTAGCTTCCCTGACCATAGCCTCAACTACAGTGTTTTTTTATGTGATACCAACTTTTGTTTTTAACGAAACGTCGTTTTCCACTTTGCGATCGCATCATCCCTATTTTCCTACCACTACTTTGGCGAAACGGATGAGCTTATCGTTCAGGTAATATCCTTTCTGTACTTCATCGATCACTTTGCCTTTCAGGTCATCACCAGGTGCGGGCACCTCGGTAATGGCTTCGTGCAGTTCCACGTCGAATGGTTCATGCATGCTTTTCATTTCCCTCACTCCATTCGATTGCAAGGCGGAGCGCATTTTATTGAATACAAGGAACACCCCTTCTTTCACCTGCTTAACATCCTCCGTACCCTGTATCTGCTTTTCGGCCCGGTCGCAGTCATCCAACACATCCAGGAGGGAAACGATCACGTCCTTTCCCGCGGTCTGAATCAATTCGAGTCTCTCTTTCGCCGTCCTTCTACGGAAATTGTCGAATTCCGCCATCAGCCGGAGGTATTTATCCTTTTGTTCCTGCAATTCCGTTTCCAGGCGTTCCAGGTCACTTTCTTCTGCAACGGGCTCATTCAGGCGGGTAGTGCCGGCTGCATTTTCGTCAGCATTCAACGCAGCCGACTCGTTTACTTCGGCCGCTTCTGCCGGATGCATCCCGGAATCCGGGCTTTTGTCCTTGTGTTTCATACCTTTTTCGTTAGCTGTGTAAGCGTCAAAATTATTGCCAAGCAAAGAAAAGGGAAATAATGTCAGTTAATTAGCTCGTTCTGCCTTCGGACAGCACTCCCGTCAGCGTTGCGGGCGAGGGCTCCTATGCGCCCCCTTATCTTTGCGGCCTATGACCAAAGTGACGCTGAAGAAAAAGATCGCGCCGCGGATCGCCAACGGGCATCCCTGGATATTTGCCAACGAGGTTAACCAGGTAGGAGGTGTTGTAAACCCGGGAGATATAGTAGCGGTTTATTATGCAGATGAAAAGTTCTGCGGGCTGGGGTATATCAATCCCAAATCACAGATCCTGGTGAGATTGCTGACACGAAAAAAAGAAGTGATCGACGACCAGTTCTTTCATCGCCGTATCGCGGGGGCCTGGGCCTACCGGCGAAAGCTGGGATATACCGAAAACTGCAGGCTGATCTTTGGCGAGGCTGATGAAATGCCCGCGTTGATCATCGATAAGTTCAACGATTATTTCGTCCTGCAAACGCTGGCTTTAGGAATGGATGTATGGAAGCCCGCAATAGTAAAAGCGCTCCAGGATATTTTCAACCCCAAAGGGATATACGAACGGAACGATGTACCGGTGCGTGAACTGGAAGGGTTGCCACAACAGAAAGCATTCCTGTCCGATCCTTTCGACACGAATATCATCATCACTGAGAATGGATTGAAGTTTCACGTAGACCTTGAAAACGGGCAAAAGACCGGTTATTTCCTGGACCAGCAGGATAACCGCCGGGCGATACAGGATATTGTAAAAGGTGCGGACGTATTAGGCGCGTTTACTTATACCGGCACCTTTGAAATTCATGCGGCGCATTACGGCGCGAAAAGCGTACTGGGTATCGACATTTCGGAGAACGCGGTAGCACAGGCCAATAAGAACGCGGCGTTGAACAACCTGCAGGATGTCGTAAAGTTCGAAACCATGAACGCGTTCGATGTATTAAAGACCTGGGTAAAGGATAAACGGGAATATGACGTGGTGATGCTGGACCCACCCGCATTCACCAAGAGCCGGGAGAACATCCAGAAAGCGATCACCGGTTACAAAGAGATCAACCTGCGAGGTATGCGGTTGTTGCGAAACGGTGGTTTCCTGGTGACGAGCAGTTGCACGAACCTGGTTCCACCGGAACTGTTTCTCCAGATCATCGAAATGGCTGCAAAAGACGCACGTAAAAAACTGAGGCAGGTGGTATTTCAAACGCAGAGCAGCGATCACCCGATCGTCTGGGGGATGGACAATACGAATTATCTTAAGTTCCTGATCGTAGAGGTGAGCGATCGTTGATTATTTCACCGCCTTCAGATATTGCCGCGCGCCATTCAGCTCTATTTCTACAATATAAATTCCCTTCTGCAGGTGTTCGATTGAAGAAATTTCAACAAGATTACC
>JAJTCI010000091.1 GCA_021323155.1 Chitinophagaceae bacterium
TCAAGCGTCTCCTTCGTTACATACATTACATCACTCATAGCATCGTTTTTAGATAACACAAAAAAAATACAACGCCACAAAAGAGGTTTGTAGCGTTGCAGTGCAACAAATGTACAAAATACAGGCGGTTTAACAAGCTTAAAATGGCACTCAGAGTACCGGTTTTAGCTTGGCAATCAGCACTTCTGCCATTTGAGACAAGGCTTCATGACTATACCCGGCAATATGGGGTGTAATGATGACGTTTTGCTGTGCAAGCAACCAGTCGAGCTGTTCGTTTTCGATAACAGAATAACTGGGAAGCTTTTCATTTTCCAATACATCAAGTGCGGCGCCTCTTAACTTTCCACCTTTCAGTGCTTCGATCAACGCGGCGGTATCAGTCACCTTGCCCCGCGCGGTATTGATGAAGTACGGTTTCATCTGTAAGGCGTTGAAAAACTCCGTCCCGGCGTAATGATGCGTTTCTTCAGTAAGGGGCAGGTTGAGGCTGATCACATCGGCGTAACGGGCGATCTGTTCAGGGGTCGCTTCCCTTACATGGTCACAGGCAAAACCTGATTTATATTTATCATAGGCCAGTACCGTCACATTAAATGGCGCGAGCAACTTCGCGAATGCGCTGCCCGTGTTACCATAACCTATGATACCTACGGTTTTTCCACTCAACTCGTCGCCGCGGTTCTCCTCGCGCAGCCATTTGCCTTCCTTCACGCTGGCATGGCTGGAATTGATCCTGTTCATCAGGCCGAGGAGTAATCCAAGGCTGTGTTCCGCTACCGCGTTTCGGTTACCTTCCGGTGAGCTGAAGCACTGGATCTTTTTCGAAGCCGCGTACACCAGGTCGATCTCCTCCAGGCCGCTGCCCAGCCGGCCGATCCATCTCAGGTGCCGCGCCTTATCGATGATCTCGCGATCGATACGGAGCCGGGTGGTGACTACCAGTCCATTCGCTTCATTGATGATCTGCAATAATTCTTCGCGGGTAATATCCGGTAAATACATCACCTCCCAACCGGATTCCTCCAACTGATCTATAAGATATTCGTGCGCCTTTGCTGTAATGATCGCCGTTTTCATTGTTTCATTCGGAATGTGAGGGCGGCAAAATCATCGATCGATAATTGCTCCGCCCGCTTATTAAATATCTCGTCTTCCAATACAGACGCATCAAACAGGCTTCTTGTTGCATTACGCAGTGTTTTTCTTCGCTGGTTAAAGGCCATTTTCACCAGGCTGGAAAGCGATTTTTCACTTTTGAAGTCAACCGTTGTTGGTTTTCTCCGCAACCTGATCACGCCGCTCATTACCTTGGGGGGTGGATTGAAAGCCTGTTGCGGCACATCGAAAAGATACTCCACGTCATAGAACGCCTGCACCAGTACGCTCAGTATACCATATACTTTACTCCCTGGCCCCGCGGCGATGCGCAGGGCTACTTCTTTCTGGAACATGCCGATCATCACCGGGACCTGTACTTTCCATTCCAGCACCTTGAAAAGTATCTGCGAAGAAATGTTATAGGGGAAGTTTCCGATCACAACAAAGTCACCTTCGAACGGCGGTTCGATGTCCAGGATACTCTGGTGAATAATGTTGCCGCGGATCGCCGGGTAAGCGCCCTCCAGGAACTTTACCTTTTCATCATCGAGCTCTACCGCGCGGAAGCTGATGCCAGGCACCTGCAACAGGTATTTGGTAAGCGCGCCTCCACCCGGGCCCACTTCCAGCAGCTGGGTAAACGTTTCCTGGTTCAGCGCGGCCACGATATCCCGCGTGACCTGCTCGTCCTTCAGGAAATGCTGACCCAGTGATTTTTTGAGCGTGTATTGCACAGTCTGCAAATGTAGTGGATGGGAAATGGGAATTAAGGACTGGATCGTAAGAATTGACGCCCGGCATTGTATTTACAGGGAATGAACTTTGGCAAAAGCAGATGGCTTACATTTGGAACTCAATTCCGCATGATGAATATTGAACCACAAAAGCCGGTTATCGGATTTACTTCAGGTGATATTAACGGTATAGGGTTGGAGCTGGTTGTGAAGGCCTTGCATGATGCGCGCATCCTGGAAATGTGTACACCGGTAGTGTTTGCCAGCAACAAGAGCATTAATTTCTACCGCAAGTCAATGCCCGATATCAACTTCAGTTATAACAGCATAAAAGAGCTGAATAAGATCAATCCGAAGCAAGTTAACCTGTTCAATTGCTGGGAAGAAGAAGTGGTGATCACACCGGGCATATTGAACGAGATCGGCGGGAGATACGCGTTAATGTCCCTGAAGCAGGGCGTACTTGCGTTGAAAGAAGGCGGGATACACGGCCTGGTGACCGCGCCGATCCATAAAAAAAATATCCAGAGCGCAGAATTCACTTACAGCGGCCACACACCATACTTAAAAGCGGTCTTCGGCGTAAACGACATCGCCATGTTAATGGTGGCGGAAAACATGAGGATTGGCCTGGTGACCGAGCATCTTCCGATCAAAGATGTAGCCGCAGGTATCACTAAGGAAGCCATCGTATCTAAGATAAAGATCATTTACAGCAGCCTTCAAAGAGACTTCGGCATCGATAAGCCAAGGATCGCGGTGCTGGGATTAAACCCACACTCGGGTGATGAAGGTTTGATCGGGAACGAAGAGCAAACCATCATCGCTCCCGCCGTAAAAGAGGTGAAGCAAAACAACATGATGGTGTTCGGCCCTTACAGTGCTGATGCGTTTTTCGCAAGGGGACAATACGAAAGATTCGACGCCGTGCTGGCTATGTACCACGACCAGGGACTGATACCTTTCAAAACATTGGCTGCCGGCGAAGGCGTGAACTATACAGCGGGGATACCGGCGGTACGCACGAGCCCGGATCACGGCACTGCCTTCGATATAGCAGGAAAAGGAAAAGCCGACCCAACTTCGTTCCTTGCAGCCACCTTTGAATGCATCGATATCCTCCGCCGCAGGATGGGGTATAAGGAAGCAAGGCTGAATCCGCTGAAGAAAATGAGCCAGCGTATGCTCGCGAACGTAGAAGATGAAAGGATCGAGGACAGCGAAGGCGTGAGTTAATTCTTGAACACGCTGTCGGCAACACCTTTATTGATCGTATAGGCGCTATAGGTGATCTCTACCTTACCTTTTTTATTCTTCAACTCTTCTTTTTTAGGCTTGTCCTCATCACCGAACTCCATGGTGATCCCTTTGGGCAGCTTATAGTCCTTGGCGTTGAAGCTAAAAGTGAGTTTATCAGGCAAACCATAGGAAAGGTATTTACCGTAACTCATCTCGATCTCGTAGGTGCCGTTCTCTTTGGTAGTGGTGATCGCCTTGCGGATCACCTCGTCAGTTTCGTCAATATACAAAGTCGACAACACTATTTCACTGGAGTCGTTCGTGGGAACGAGCTTCACTTTGGTGGTCATGAAACTCCCCACCATTTCTTTACCGGCATTGATCGCGACGAAGTCTTTGCTGGAAAGTATATTATTCATGGTAACGGTAACACCGCCCTTTGGCAGTACCGAAATGCCACTTTCCTTTTTCAGCTTGAACTTATTGGGCTTTTTGTAATAGATCGTCACCTTGCCGATCGGCGCCTTGATGAACACCACGTCTGTTTTCATCGTACCCGTGGCCGTATAGTCGTTCACCTTATCCAGCTTAGCCTTCACTTTTTTTATCAAAGGCATCACGTCCTGTCCATGGCTGGTGAGTTGCAGGCCAAAGGCGGCGATCAATATCAAAGTAAACCGGTAGATATGTTTCATTTCTGGCTATTGAGAATCTGCAATTTTAAGCCATTTCGCCTGTAGGCAGCTGCGAATTCACAATTCGCTAACTCAATACATCCTTCTTTTTGAAGATCCAGATGCTCGCGGCCACAAATCCAACGATATGAACGCACAGCACGACCACTGAATTGATGATCCGTTGCGGGTTCTGCAGCGTTCCCTTGATCACCTCGTTGTTCACATCCACCTTTTCATCAAAAAATTCTTTCCAGGTTACGATATGGGTGGTGAAAAGGTAAGGCTTGATCGCCTCGAACAAAGGAATACTCATTGTGCTGAGAATGGTAGCCACCACGATAACGCTCATTGTCGTAACGATGGGGCCGATGGAGTTCTCCGCGAACAGTGACAAAAAGAAACCCAAAGCTGCTACGGTGATCATCGCCAGTGCGGCAAAGCCAAACGCCCCCACGTACCTCCAGAAAACATCGTCTTCCGATATCTGGACGGCATAATAGTTCTTCATCACGAACATGTCATCTGTTCCAAACAGCGCCATGCTCACGAACAATGACAGCACCGCCAGCCAGACCAGGAGTATCAGCGTATAGATGGATGCGGCAATGAACTTGGCCAGGATGAATTCGGTACGGCTCACCGGTTTTGTAAGCAGCAGGCGTAGTGTGCCCATATTGGCTTCCCCGGATATCATATCCGCCGCGATGAGTGAAATAAGAAGGGGCACGTGCACCAATAACAGGTTCAACAACACATAACAAACGAAATACCCGTTCAGCAGGTTGCCTTCAATGCTGAATGACCGGTTGAGATCGGCCATTACAAACTCCATATAAGACTTACCATCTACTTTCAACCCGAGTTGGATGATAGCGATCAGCGCCGTGATCGCCGCGAAGGCGATATAGGTCCTTGGTCGACGGAAGATCTTATATAATTCAATCTGTAAAAGCGTCCACATGTTGATTACCGGAGGTTAACTGTAAAAAATAATCTTCAAGCGAGTGACGCGGCTGCAGGCTAAGCACATCTACATTGTGCTGAACCAGGTACCGGTGAAGGTCGGGGATCGACTTCCTGTCGAGCTTTAGCACCACGCGACCCTCCCTTTGCGGCTGGAGCATGATTGCCCATTGACTGCCCGCCAGTTGCCGGGCCGCTGCTGCGTTGTCAAGCGTACTCAACTCTACAACGGTCTGCGCGGGGTCGAATAATTCTTCCGCCGTGCCTTCTACCAGCTTCTTTCCCTTATCGATGATCAGTACCCGGGTAGCGATCTGCTCTATCTCGGTCAATAAATGAGAAGACACTAAGATGGTCTTATTCCGCTCGCGGCTCAGCCGTAGGATCAGGTTGCGGATGTCAGCGATACCGTGCGGGTCCAGGCCATTCGTTGGTTCGTCCAATATGATCATCTTCGGATCATGCACCAGCGCGATCGCGATTCCCAACCGTTGTTTCATTCCCTGCGAAAAGGTCTTCACTTTATCCTTCGCCCGGCTGGCCAGGCCTACGGTCTCCAGTTGCTCCATCAGTTGAGCAGGACCGATCTTCTTTCCGCTCAGTTTAGCAAACAGCCGCAGGTTATCGTACGCGGAAAGGTATTTGTATACGTCGGGCTTCTCGATCACCGCGCCCACCTGGGAAAGGATCTCGTGTTTATTCCCCTGTAGTTTTTTTCCAAACAGCTCTATCGTGCCAGCGGAGGGCGCAATGAGCGTAAGCAACATGCGGATGGTCGTGCTCTTACCCGCGCCATTCTGCCCGAGAAAGCCATAGACATCTCCTTGTTTTACAGAAAACGAGAGGTCGTTAACGGCGGTAAGATCCTTGAATTTTTTTGTGAGTCCGGTTACCCGTATAATTTCGTGCATTGGATCGGCTGTACCGGCAAAGTTAGGGCCGGGCACTCAATCGACCCCGCGATTGTTTGTATATTTAGTTTACGCAAACCAAAAGAACCGCTATGGGAAAGCTTGCAGAGATCAAGACCAAAGAAAACAGCGCCAGCGTTACAGCGTTCATTGAGCGCATCCCCGACGAGCAGAAGCGAAAAGACAGCGAGGTGATACTTAAAATGATGGAGAAAGCCACGAAGGAAAAGCCAAAGATGTGGGGCAGTTCAATGATCGGCTTTGGGAACATGCGGTATAAAAGCCCGGCTACCGGCAGGGAGGTTGACTGGTTCAAGATCGGATTCGCGCCGCGCAAAGCCAATTTGTCGCTGCACCTCACACTCGACATAAAGAAACATGGCGATGCGCTGGAAAAATTGGGCAAGCACAAAACAGGTGTCGGTTGTCTATATATCAATAAGCTTGCGGATGTTGACTTGAAAGTCCTGGAGCAAATGATCAATACCGCCGCGAAAGCAAAAGCAGGCGCGCAGTAAATTCAATTACACTTTTCCCGGCTGCACATCCAGCTCGCTGATCTGGTCTTTGTAATCCGCAGGAAGCAGGATGTTCTTTAGCAGCCAGTCGATCTTCATTAACCTGCTCACCTTGTATACCGGCACCACCGGTGTAAGCAGCGAAAAATCACTGAAGTCCAGCAGTTCCCTTACCCTATCCGGCACTACCAGCTTCTGTCCTTCGATCAACACACGGAAGCGCATCGCGCCAAGGTGCTTTTTATATTGTTTGAAAAGGTCGGCAGTGTATTCGCTTTTCCGAAGGTCCGCCATTAAATGCGCTTCTCTTACAGGTAACCATTCTTTATAAGTGGGTGGCAATTCCTTCAATCCCATTCTTACACCCACGCGGTAAAACACGTTGAATACTTCTTCTTTTTCTTCGGGCGATAATTTTTTCTCCAGGAGTTCGTATGAAGCGATCGAGTAGTGGATCAACATGAACAGCACGTCCCGGTAGGCCCAATCCGGTATAGTGGCGCCGCGGTTCTGCTCCACGGCGGTATGTATCTGCCGCATGGTGTCGATTGCTTTATTGGCTTCTTCCAAAGGAGCGAATACAATTCTTCTTGCATAGCGAACCGTCGAGAAGAGTCGGCCGATCGGATCGGCAGGCAACTTACCCGTGAAGTAAAGCCAGTCTACCGCTTTGTTCAATGCGAACTCGGCAGACGCACCTGCGAAAATGAACAGGATGGTGTCGCTCTTGCCCCATATCTGCCTTACTATTGAATTTTTGTTGACGAAGAATTCCATATGCTTTAGTGCCTGCGCCGAAGTTACAGATGATGGGGTTCACGAATGCAGGACAAGGGCTAACTTGGGCATGTATTTAAAGTGAACGCCGTGGTGTGCGGGCGGAATGCAGGTCATTACCGGTAGAAGTCCACACCACAACTCACATCTTTTAATCATGGCGGCAGTGGAAATCGAAATATATACCGAAGGGTATAAGGACGACGTTGCAAGACTGATCCTCGGTATTCAAAATAATGAATTCAACATATCTATCACCCTGGCCCAGCAACCTGACCTGGAAGAAATTCCCGGTTTTTACCAGGTAGGAAATGGCAATTTCTGGATCGCAAAGCTTGGTGAAAAACTGGTCGGCACGATCGCTTTGAAAGACATTGGCGATAAGCAGGGCGCGTTGCGCAAGATGTTCGTAGACCGTGATCACCGGGGAAAAGAATGGAGCACCGCGGAAAAACTCCTTGATACCCTGCTCGATTGGTCGCGGCAGAAAGGATTGGCAGAAATATTTTTAGGCACCACCGCTCAATTTCTCGCGGCGCAACGGTTCTATGAAAAGAACGGGTTCGTTGAAATTGAAAAAAAGGCGCTACCCGGGACCTTCCCGGTGATGGAAGTGGATACGAAGTTTTATAAATACACCCTCCCCCGATAATCCGTTATTCTTTCGCCACCGCACTATAATATTTTCCGGGCCGGAGATAACGAATACCCGACCTGGTATAGAACCGGGTAGGCACCTGTTCAAAACCATTGGCTGTGTGACCATTTACTTCAAAGTGCAGGTGGGGGAAAGCTGAGTACCCTGTGTTACCGCTATAACCGATCAGTTGCCCGGCCTTAACCGTGTCACCGGTATTCACCGCCACGCCGTCCTTCGAAAGGTGCCAGTACATTCCCTGGCTTTGATCGTAGTGTTGTATGATGATATGATTCCCCTGGCTCATGTATTCATCCTTCAGGCCGCCTTTGTCTGAATCTTCTTTCGTCACCACCACTACACCATCCCTTGCCGCACAAATTGTCGAACCGGGCTTCATTTTAAAATCCAGCGCGTACTCGCCTTTATGCGAAAGGTTGCTGTGGTAAGCCTGGATAAGGAGATGGCTTTCGCCCTTTGGATAAGGCAAGACGTACACGTGCGAAGTATCGTCGTTTACCCGGCCGCCTTTGAGATCAGCAATGTAGCGATCCGTTTGGGTGGGAGCACAGGCGGACAGCACTAACAAAACAAAAATCGGTTTCATAAATGTAAT
>JAJTCI010000092.1 GCA_021323155.1 Chitinophagaceae bacterium
CTGAAAAGAGAAAAATAGGTTTGTAACAGGGGCCGTGGGTTAGATACCGTGTAGATCACCATGCTGATAAAAAATATGCTGATCAGAACAAAGCTGATGATCGTAATTGAATAATTGCCGACACTCATCAGCGTTTTTGGTACAGATGGCACCCATTGCGAGAGTTGGATACCATTCTGCTGGATGTCCTTACTGATCTCAGGATAATTCTTAAACCATCCTGCCACGATCGCCGAAATATTGTTGGCGTATGCCGGAAGGTTATTCACGAGCAAGGTTAATTGCTCGCTGATAATTGGGATGACCAGCCAGGCTAATAAAATAACAACGAGGAATATCGCCGAAAACACGATCACGCATGCCCAGCCTCTTTTGATTCCCCTTTTTTCCAGGATGGCGACAGGCGTGTTGATAACTAAGGCCAGGATCAACGCGAAGAGGATGAGCAACAGTACGCTGGCGGTGGTATAGAGAAACCAGAGCAAAGCTACCATCGCTGCTGCAAAGGCAATCGCCCTGACCAGTGTTTTGTACAAGCTATCCGTGGAAGAAACCGCCATCTGCTGAAGTTAGCTGATTTTTCAGCTCATAAAAATTTCCCCGTATAACTCTGTTTGACTTTTTTCAGGTCTTTGGGCACACCTTCAAACACCAGGTTGCCGCCGGCATCGCCCGCTTCAGGTCCCAGGTCGATCACCCAGTCGGCGCTACGAATCACGTCGGTGTTGTGTTCTATGACGATCAATGAATGTCCCTGCGCGATCAACGCGTTGAAAGAGGTGAGTAGTTTTTTAATATCGTGAAAATGCAGGCCGGTCGTCGGTTCATCAAAAATGAAAAGGATATGGCCTGCACCTTTCCCTTTCCCCAGGAAACTTGCGAGCTTCACACGTTGCGCCTCGCCACCGGATAAAGTATCGGAGGACTGTCCTAGTTTTATGTATCCCAGGCCTACGTCCTGTAAGGGCTGGATGGCCTTACTCAGGCCTTTCTCCGCCTTGAAAAACTCGATCGCTTCATCCACGCTCATTTCAAGTACGTCGTAAATGCTTTTACCATTGTACTGCACTTCCAGCACTTCTTCTTTGAATCGTTTGCCGCCGCATACTTCGCAGGTCAGGTGCACGTCGGCGAGGAACTGCATTTCCACTACCTGTTCTCCTTCACCCTTACAGGCATCGCAGCGGCCACCGTCCACGTTAAAAGAAAAATGCTTTGCCTGGAACCCGCGCATTTTAGACAGGGGTTGTTTGGAAAAGGCGTCTCGGATCTCGTCGTATGCTTTTATGTAGGTGACCGGGTTGCTTCGTGAAGATTTACCGATGGGGTTCTGGTCAACCATTTCCACTTGCGAGATATAATCAATATCCCCTTCGATCGATTTATGAAAGCCTACCTTCTCGCCCACATCGCCCTTGAGTTTTTTGAGCGCTGGATACAGTATCTGTTTAACGAGGGTGGTCTTGCCGCTACCGCTTACACCGGCCACTACGCAAAGGAGATCAAGCGGGAATTCTACGCTGATGTTTTTAAGATTATTGTGGCGTGCTCCGTCCACCTTAATGCTGCGGTTCCATTTCCGGACAGTCTTTGGCGGGGCGATGGTGTATTCACCGTTCAGGTACTTTCCCGTAAGGCTTCTTTCGTTCGCGACTATCTCATCGTAATCACCGGCGGCGATCACCTCTCCACCCAGGTGAGCGGCAAGGGGTCCCATATCGATAATATGATCAGCCTCGCGCATCATCATTTCATCATGTTCCACCACTACCACCGTATTGCCCAGGTCGCGCAGGGATTTCAATACTGAGATCAGCCTTTCGGTGTCGCGCGAATGCAGGCCGATAGAGGGTTCGTCAAGAATATATAGCGAGTCAGTGAGGTTGCTGCCAAGGCTACGCGTTAACTGGATGCGCTGGCTCTCTCCACCACTCAATGAATTTGCAAGGCGGTTCAGGGTCAGGTACCCGAGGCCTACATCGATCAGCGTTTGCAGGCGCTGGTGCAACTCCAACAAAAGCCTCTTGGCGACCTGGTAGTCGTTTGGTGAGAATTGAAGTCCGTCAAACCATGCTTTCAGGTCCTTCACCTGCATCTCGCATAACTCGCCGATATGCCTGGCGTGCACTTTCACGTATAGCGCTTCTTTCCTGAGGCGGTACCCCATGCAGTCGGGACAGAGCGTCCTGCCACGGTACCGGCTCTGCAATACGCGGTATTGCACCTTGTAGAGGTTTTGAGAGACCTCTTTAAAAAAGTCGTCGATACCATATACGACATCATCGCTGCCATGCCAGAGCATCCGGTAATGTTGTTCGCTAAGATCGGCGATGGCGGTATGTATGGGAAAACCGGTCTTTTTTGAGGCCTTGACAAATTGTTCCCGCCACCAGCCCAGCTTTTCGCCCTTCCAGGGTGCTACCGCACCTTCGTAAACGCTGAGCCGTTTGTCGGGGATCACCAGGTCGGCATCTATACCCAATACCTGGCTGAATCCCTCGCAGGTGGGGCAGGCGCCAAACGGGTTATTAAAGGAAAAGAGATTGGGCACGGGCTCTTCGAACACCATACCATCCAACTCAAACTTATTACTAAAGTGCCTGGTTTCTTTTGTATCTATCTCGAGGAATATCTCGCCCTCCCCTTCATAGAACGCGGTACCGATAGAATCCGAGAGGCGGTGGATATCGTCTTCATCGAAATCTTTTACGACGATCCGGTCTACGAGGACGTAGGTGGTGGGTGTGTTGTTTGACGAGCGTTTCGCAGTTGATGAATTACCGCCTATTGCTGTCTTCAGGTTCTTATCATCCATTTCCAGCAGGTCTTCGATCCGTACGGGTTCCTGGGAAACGTACATCCTGGAAAAACCTTTCTGGAGCAGGATATTCAATTCCTCCCTCACCTGGCGATTGGCGTGTTGCTTAAAAGGCACAATAATAACTACCCGTGTTCCAGCGTTTAAGGCGCGGATAAATTGAACGACGTCATTTATATCGTCCTTTTTTACTTCCTGTCCGCTCACCGGTGAAATGGTTTTGCCCACGCGTGCGAATAGCAGTCTCAGGTAATCATATATCTCGGTCATGCTACCCACGGTGCTTCGGGGCGTACGGGTGATCACTTTTTGCTCAATGGCTATGGCGGGGCAGAGTCCTTTTATGTAGTCCACGTCGGGTTTTACCATACGAGCCATGAACTGGCGCACATAAGCGCTGAGGCTTTCCGCGTAGCGTCTCTGCCCCTCCGCGAACAGGGTGTCTATGGTAAGTGAGGATTTACCACTTCCACTCACGCCCGTGACGACGATGAATTGATTCCTTGGGAATTCAACCGTTACATTCTTGAGATTATGAACCCGGGCTCCTTTTATGAGAATGGAGGCACCCGGACTTCCCGTCACCAACCCCTTGTCCTTCCTGGTCTTCGTAGTTTTACTAAGCATCTGTTTGTTGATTGTACTATCCTATCCGTTCCGTATTTCGGTATTGTGCGGTTTCAGCTTAAAATCTCCATAATCTGTAAAAAAAACACCTCAGAAAGCTTGGAATTAAAAAGCAGCTGTATAATTTCAACCTCCCACAACGGGATTAAGCAGTCCATATTTTGGAATTTTACCAACTGTTTAACCCTGGGGGAAAAACCAAAACGAACCAAATATCCTAAATTTCGTGACCCGAAAAACCATTGCTATGAAAACATTGCAGCCACTAACCGACACCCAACTTATCCGTGCCTTCCAGGATGGCAACACCGTAGCGCTCGAGGAGCTGGTGAACCGTTACAAGGACAAAATCTACTCGTCCATCCTTTTCCTTGTAAAGGACAAGTACCTGGCCGAAGACCTATTCCAGGACGTATTTATCAAAGTAATTGACACCCTGCGGAATAACCGGTACACCGAGGAAGGAAAGTTCCTACCCTGGGCGTTGAGGATCTCCCACAACCTCTGCGTGGATTATTTCCGCAAAGTTAAGCGCGCCCCCGCTATTAAGACCAGCGACAACAGGGACATATTCGAAGTGATCAACGTGCATGAAGATTCAGCGGAAAGCACCATGATGCAGGGCCAGAGCCACAACCGTATCCGCGCAATGCTGGACATGTTACCAGAAGAGCAGAAAGAAGTGATTGTACTGCGCCATTTTGCAGATATGAGTTTCAAAGAGATCGCCCAGGTAACCGACTGCAGTATCAATACGGCGCTTGGCCGGATGCGTTACGGGCTGATCAACCTGCGCAAGCTGATGACCGAAAAGCAAATCGCATTATAAATTCCTGTCGTTTCTGCCGGCCTTCGGGTTTGCAATGGCGGCTGGCTGAAATGACAACCTATTTAAGGGAAAGCCTCTTCAGTTGAAGAGGCTTTCCTTTTTTTATCTTGATCAGGATACATCTTTTCCCTGCCAGGCATCCACTTTCTTCTCTTTTGCTTTCCGGAGCATGAACTGGAGTTTATTAACGGTAGCATCCACTGCCTGGAAGAAATCGCCGGCACCTTCTTTTACGAAGTGATCATTGCCAGGCACTTCCAGCCGGATCTCGCAAAAATGCACCTGCGTTGCCCTGTCGGGGCCCAGGAACATCACTACGTTAGCGCCGGTGATATGATCGCTGGGAGTTAATTTACCCAGTTTCTCCCGGACATAACTTTCCAATTCTTCGCCGGCTTTAAACCCAAGTGATTGTATCTGAATATTCATAGTCGCTTTTTGAAGATATTGCACCATTTTCATACCAGCGACCAATTCCGCTATATTAGTGAGTAAATAAATCAAGATGACCGGCGAAATCGCAAGAGCCATTACGCTTGTAACCTATGGAACCGCGTTCCTGAAAGATGGCTACGACATTACCAGCCTCACCCTATCACACCCAAGTTTCACCTTTGAAAATAAGGTCGCATTTTATGTATTCAAGGAACCTTGGTTCGGCAAAGGGAAATGGGTTGAGTTTGCAGCAGATCCCATCAGCTGGCTGGGGAAATTAAAGAAAGATGGTTGCCGGGAGCTGCGTTTCGTTTTCGAGCCTGATAATACGATTATGTTGAACGATGCGGTTGTGCCGGATTATAAACTGGCAAGGTTTGTCGGCGGTGGTGGGCGGCGATTGCTGGAAGCGGTGTACGAGGGTTACGTAGATTACTGGACCGCGAAAGAGGAAGTGACCGCCCCGGAAGCTCCCGACCATCGTATCTGGACGATCACCTATGGACGAGTGGCGACGCGGCAGGTAAAAACTGAAAGCCGGCCTGCCGACATCACCGATATCAGTGTGAGGCTTGCAACCATGCTGGGCGAGATACGCGACTTTGCAAGAAAAGAAGAAATGGACCCATGGGGAGATTATTTTGACCAGGCGTTGCAGGTGTTGAATGGTGTTGACCCGTTCGCGGCGATGCTAGACCGGCAGATCATGCCATTGGAAAATAAAGATCCGGCGTTGATACGCCTCCTGGCGGCTTCCGGGAAAGCCTGGTGCTTCGGTGGCATGGGGTCATGGAATGATTTCTCTTTTGAAGAAGGAGAAAAAAAGGAAAGATATGAGTCGCTTAGCGCGGGCCTGTATTCTTTACTGATGGAAAGTTGCGTGGCGGTGGCAAACTACCGTGACTGATAACCGTGTTTTGAATCAAAATTCCAGCGATTATCCGATCTTCATTGAATGCTGTCAGCCCTTATTATACTCAGCTACCTGATGGTACTGATGGTTTTTGGATCTTTCATCAACAATAGCTACTGGCTTTTCAAAGCGCTTGAGTTTCCCCGCTTACAAAAGCTGTTCATTATTGTCATACTGATTGCCGGGTGGGTATTGTACTGGCAGGTTTCAAGTGAAATCGATTACGTTGCAGCCAGCCTGCTGCTTTTCTCGGGAGGGTACCTTGTTTACAAGATATTTCCGTACACACCCCTTTTTCCTAAATCCGTAAAGGATGCACCGGGGGGTACAGAGGGAGACGAGATCAGGATATTCACCGCGAACGTTTTCCAGGATAACCGTGCGTATGAAAGAATCCTTGCACAGATCAGGGAGATGAACCCGGACGTGGTGCTGTTACTCGAAACGGATGAAGCCTGGACCAACGCGATAAAAGCACTGGAAACCGACTACCCCCACCAGTTGCTCCAACCGATGCCCAACACTTATGGCCTGGCTTTCTATAGTAAGTTAAAGATAGCCGAAGGGGGCGTGCGATTTATGGTGGAGAAGGATATTCCTTCTGTTGACGCGATACTTGAGTTGCGTTCCGGCAAGAGGATCCATGTCTGGGGTCTTCATCCAAAACCGCCCGTACCGAATGAGAGCATACGATCGGACGGGCAGGACAAAGAGTTGATGCAGGTGGCGCTGAAAGCGAAAAAAGAGAAGCTGCCGGTGCTGGTATTTGGCGACCTGAATGATGTGGCGTGGAGTCATATCACCTTGTTGTTCGTAAAGGTCAGCGGGCTCCTGGATCCACGCCGCGGAAGGGGTTTTTACAATACATTTTCCGCGAATCACTGGTTGATGCGATTCCCGCTCGATTATCTTTTTTGTTCAAAACACTTTGGCCTTGTGCAGATGAAACGGCCGGGCCATAATGGATCGGACCATTTCCCGATATTCATTCACCTCACATTGAATACTACAGAGAAAAATGACCGACAGCTGCACGCGGACAAGTCGGATGTGAAGGAAGCCAAAGAGATTGCATCGTGAGTTAAAAAGAAGAGATGACAGGCAAGTACATTGTTATTGCGGTTATGCTGCTCGCCTGCACGCAGGGAAAGAAAGTGCAGACAGCGGAGCGCGCCGAATGGGCAAATATGAAAAAGTACCGGGCATCCAATGATTCTGTGATCAACGCCGGATTAAACGATTCACTCGTGGTGTTCATGGGAAATTCAATTACTGAGTCCTGGGAGAATTTCGACCCGCACTTTTTCAAAAGCAAACCATATGTCAATCGCGGTATCAGTGGACAGACGACAGCGCAGATGTTGGCGCGTTTCAGGCAAGACGTGGTTGAACTTAAACCAAAGCTTGTGGTTATACTTGCAGGCACTAATGACATTGCGGAGAATGGGGGTCCTGTCACGCTGAAGAAAATATTCGACAATATCCAATCGATGGCGAAACTGGCGAGAGCGAACGATATTAAAGTGATACTTTGCTCTGTTTTACCCGCGATCAAATACAAATGGCGCCCGCAGATCGAGCCGGCGGACAAGATCATCTGGTTAAATAAAATGATCAGTGATTATTGTGCAAAGAAAAATATAACCTACGTCGACTTCCATACTTCCCTGGCGGATGCGCAGAAAGGACTGGATAAGCGCTTCTCGAATGATGGCGTTCACCCGACGCTGGCAGGATATAAGGTGATGGAGCCGATCATTCAGGAAGCAATTGAGAAATCGCTCTATCCCAGCATCAGGTAACCTTGCCTTATATCGCGATAAGGCCCGATCACAAAGAATTCGTACCTTGTTATACACGGGTACTAAAACAACTGTATGAAAGCTTTTTTACGGCTCGTCATCACCAACGTCCTGTTGGTAATTCCTACTGTAAATTACGCGCAGCAACCCTGGCAACAGACGGGTAGCCTCCCGGGTGCGTCCTGGCCGAACCAGGTACGGTCATTAGCAGCGATCGGTGATAACATTTTTGCCGGAACCACGGCGGGAATATATTATTCATCCAACAACGGTTTAAGCTGGACCCCTCGAAACGGTAATCTTAATCTTGCGAACATATCGGCGGTCTATGCACTTGCCTCCGAGGGCTCCGACCTGTTTGCATCGCTCAGCGGAAGTGTGGGCGCAGGGGGCATCTTTAAATCTTCGGACCTCGGCATCACCTGGACTAACATTACCCCTCCCGGCTGGACCGCAGGCAAAACGGAGTTTGTATTTCACAATGGGTATGTGTACGCTGGTATTTATGGCGGATCTGCCGCTCACCTGGGAGTGCAAAAATCGCCCCTGGCCGGTATCAATTCTTCTTCGTGGACGTCGTTTAACACCGGATTTGCTACACAGCCAAATGTTCCTATGGTAAGTACGTTGGCAATAATGGGAACTTCAATCATCGTGGGGACCTGGGGACAGGGAATGTGGATATCACCAGCATCAACCGCAGCCTGGGTACCTTTTGGACCGTCGCTGAATTATTTTTCGT
>JAJTCI010000093.1 GCA_021323155.1 Chitinophagaceae bacterium
GATACGAATATGTGTTTCACCCTTGGTGCTTTCCCCCATTTCGTTGTTCATCACCTCGTAATACTCGGGACGGTAGATGAACATTACCATATCGGCATCCTGCTCGATGGCACCCGATTCACGAAGGTCACTCAGTTGCGGCATCTTGCTTTCTTTCCTTGTTTCCACCGCACGACTCAACTGGCTCAGCGCGATGATCGGGATATTAAGTTCTTTCGCAAGCGCTTTCAGGTTACGCGAGATATTGCTGATCTCCTGTTCGCGGTTGGAGTTGCGATCGCCGCTGCCACTCATCAACTGGAGATAGTCGATGATGATCAAACCCACATTGTGTTTGTTCACCAGGCGCCTCGCTTTCGCACGGAATTCAAAGATGTTCAACGCGGCGGTGTCGTCAATAAATAGCGGTGCCTGCTCGAGGCGTTTAATACCTTTTGAATGCAGTTGCTGGTATTCGTATTCTTCCAGTTTACCACGCGCGATCTTTTCGAGCATGATCTCGCTCTCGGCACTAAGTATCCTTTGCACCAGCTGGGCAGAGCTCATCTCAAGGGAGAACATCGCTACCGCGGTAGGTTTGGTTGGATGCAATGCCGCGTTCCTGGCAAGGTTCAGGGCGAAAGCGGTTTTACCTACGGAAGGACGAGCCGCGAGGATGATCAGGTCGGTCGGTTGCCATCCATAGGTGATCCGGTCCATGCTGGCAAAGCCGCTGGGAACACCGGAGATATCTTCTTCTTTCGTTCGCAGGTCATCGATACGCTTGATCGCTTTCGCAAGTACGTCGTTGATGTCTTCGAAATTCTTCTTGAGGTAGTTGTTGGTGATGCGGAACATTTTTTCTTCCGCTTCGTCCAGGAGGTCGAACACATCGGTGCTGTCTTCATAAGCGTCGCCGATGATCTCACCACTGAGACGGATCAGTTCACGCTGGATAAATTTCTGGAGCACGATCCGCGCGTGCGCCTCGATATTAGCGGTAGAAACGACCGAGTTGGTGAGCTTCGTAATAAAATAGGGTCCGCCGACCATATCCAGCTCTTCCTTCCGTTTCAACTCCTCTACAACGGTGAGGATATCGATTGGCATGTGGTTGTCTGCCAGCGATTTAAATGCTTTATAGATCCTTTGGTGGGCATCCACGTAGAAACACTCGGGTTGGAGGATCTCGATCACGGTGTCGAACGCGCTCTTTTCAAGCATCACCGCGCCCAGTACCGCTTCTTCCAGCTCCTTGGCCTGTGGCGGAACTTTGCCATAAACCATGGTACTGAGGTCAATAGAAGGTTTTCTCCTGTTCTTTCTGTCTTTGTTTAAGTTGGTTAAGTCCATTGAAAACAAATAGTCTTAGTTGGTTGAGGAACTTATTCCAACTCGATTGGGTGTATAATTCAGTGCTTGCAAAACCGCCGGAAATCCTGTTTCATTCATCCAATTGAGTCGCCGAAAATCACTGCCGGAGGACGAATATAGTCTCCAATTTTCCTCCCGATGAATTTTTATTTCATCAATATTTATTCTATGCTCATCCACATTCACCTCACCAATTTCATCATTTATTCACGTCGAACTATGGGTTGTTCATAAGTTTCAGAGGCCTTATCCACAAATTCTGATTCTGTTCACATTTCAATACACATTTCATGTGCAGAAAGAAAAAAAAGCAAAGACTTGGCATTTACACCCTTTTTGAGTAACTCAATAGCTTTTTAGAGCAACAGGTATCCGCGATTCTGCTGGAACGCAGCTGGGGCGCAGATTCCAGCGTTTCGATCAATGTTCATCCACGCTGGCCAGCATAAATTATATTTGCAACAATTAATACCGCAAGCACACTATGACGATCTCTTACAATTGGTTATGTGATTACCTGCCTACCGGACAGGCAGGCCTGCCTACCGGACAGGGCGGGGTACAAGATAGGATTGAACCCGAAAGACTGTCGAAAATTCTCACTGCGATCGGCCTGGAGGTGGAAAGCCTGGAAAAATATGAAAGTATCAAGGGCGGGCTGCGGGGTTTGGTGATTGGTGAAGTGCTGGAAGCGGTCCAACACCCGAACGCGGATAAGTTGCGTCTTACTACCGTTAATACAGGGGGTGACGAGCCCCTGCGCATCGTTTGCGGCGCGCCTAACGTAGCGGCTGGACAAAAAGTAGTGGTAGCGACAGTAGGCACGACGATCTACCCATTAACCGGTGAGCCAGTCACGATGAAAGTGGCGAAGATCCGCGGCGAAGAAAGCCATGGGATGATCTGCGCGGAAGACGAGATCGGCATCGGTGAAAGCCACGCGGGTATCATGGTGCTACCTGATCATGTAAAAGTGGGCGCGCCGGCTGCAGAATATTTTAAACCATATACTGATTGGATATTCGAGATCGGGCTGACGCCGAACCGCATGGACGCGATGAGCCACCTGGGTGTGGCAAGGGACGTATGTGCTTATTTATCTCATCATGATAAGAAACAGGTAAAACCAAAAACGCCTTTCAGCAATAACCTTAAACCGGGCGGCTCACTGCGCGAAGTAAAAGTAACGGTAGAGAATACCGAAGACTGCCCGCGCTATTCGGGTGTGACGATTGCCAATGTATCGGTGCAGGAATCGCCGCAGTGGTTAAAGGACAGGCTGGTGGCGATCGGTCAACGGCCGATCAATAACATTGTCGACATCACGAACTATGTCTTGCATGAAACCGGCCAGCCCTTGCACGCGTTTGACGCGGATAAGATAAAAGGCGATCATGTGATCGTGAAGAATCTCGCCGAGGGAACATCCTTCACTACCCTGGACGAAAAAGAAAGAAAGCTCAACGCAGGGGACCTGATGATCTGTAACGGCAACAGTGAAGGCATGTGCATCGCGGGTGTGTTTGGAGGCATCGAATCAGGTGTAACCGATTCAACGAAGAATATTTTCCTCGAGAGCGCCTGTTTCAGCTCGACTTCAATAAGAAGAACTTCTTTACGGCACGGGTTGCGCACCGATGCGGCAACAAGATTCGAGAAAGGCGTGGACATCTCCAATACAGTGAATGTATTAAAACGTGCCGCGAAACTGATCGTTGAAATTGCCGGTGGCGATATCGCGTCAGAGGTCGTGGATATATATGGAGAACAAAAACAGAAAACACAGGTCGGCATTAAATACCACCAGCTCAAAAGACTGAGTGGTAAGAATTATCATCCTGACGCGGTAAAAAGAATACTGGAAAGCCTGGAGTTCGACATCGTGAGAGAAGGGATCGACGAGCTTTTTGTAGCGGTGCCGCATCATAAGCCGGACATCAGCCTGCCTGCCGACCTGGTGGAAGAAGTGATACGGATCGACGGGCTGGACCAGATAGAGATCCCTACTTCGATCACGATCACGCCGGCGATCGACGACTCCGTTTCGCGGGAAGGATTAAAGGAGAAGATCGCTACCTACCTGGTTGGCCAGGGGTTTTCGGAGATCATGACCAATTCCATTACGAACAGCAAATACTACAACGACGAAGTGTTGAACGCTTCCGTAAAGATGATCAACAGCCTGAGCGCGGACCTGGACGTGATGCGGCCTTCCATGCTGGAAACGGGACTGGAGACGATGGCGTTCAACCTCAACCGGAGAAATAATCACCTGCGTTTCTTCGAATTCGGGAAGACCTATCACCAGAAGGATGCAGGGAAATACGCGGAGAAAGAACACCTCTGTATTTATACTACGGGGGCGGACCATGAAGACGTTTGGAATAAAAAAGGAACGGCAGGCGACATATACCAGCTAAAGGGCATCGCCACCGCCCTGTTAGCTCTCGCGGGGCTCAACGATGTGCAATTCGAGATGTCCGATGGGGCGCTGGAGATATCCTATGCTAAAAACAACGTAGCGACGCTGCGCCAGGTGTCGAAAAAGCAATTGAACCGGTTCGACGTGAGACAACCGGTCTATTTCCTGGACATGAATTTCGAGACACTGGTGAAGCTGTTCGGTAAAAACAAGATCACTTATACGGAGGTATCGAAGTATCCCTCCGTAACACGCGACCTGGCGTTGCTGGTGAACCGGTCGACAGCCTTCGCGGAAGTGGAGAGCGCCGTGCAGAAACTTAAATTATCGAAGCTCCGGGACGTCCGGCTGTTTGACGTGTTTGAAAGTGACAAACTGGGGAAGGATAAGAAATCGCTCGCGGTGAGTTTCACTTTCCAGGACGAAGAGAAAACGATGATGGATAAAGAGATCGATGGCATGGTGGCGAAACTTATTCAAAGTTTCGAAAAGGAGTTGGGCGCGGAAATCAGAAAATAATATCTTCAAAGCATGAGTAGCGAGATCGACGCCCGATTAAAAAGCATCCAGGCGAAGCTGCAGGAGGTGGTGAAGCAGTGCAATTCTTTGCAGAAAGAAAACGCACAGCTGCGCAAGCAACTCAACCGTTCTACTGAACATGTTACTGAGAAATCGGAGCAGCTGCAAACCCTACAGCAAAAAGTAGACGTGCTCAAGCTCGGCGCGAGCGGATGGAATGAACAGGAGAAAGCGGAGCTGGAGAAGAGGATCGACGTGTACCTGAAGGAGATCGATAAATGCCTGGCGTTATTGAACAATTGACAAAGGGATTTCCAACCTTTATAATATGAAAGAACTCATTCCCGTAAATATTGTGATCGCCGAGCGTACCTATCGACTAAAGATCGACCCCGCGGATGAACAGACGGTCCGCAAGACGGTAAAGCTGATCAACGATAAGGTATATGAATTCAAGAGCAGCTTCGCGGGTAAGGATATGCAGGACTATGTATCGATGGTATTGCTCTGGTTCGCGACAGAACAAACGAAAGGCACTTCTGATGGCTACGCGCTGAATGATACTGCTGACAAACTTTCCTCGCTCGAGGCGTTACTGGATAAGACGCTGGCAGAGATAAAGACAGGGGAGTAAAAACATCTCTTCCATTCGCATCCATTCGATCTCATTCGCCACCATTCGCGTCAATTCGCGTCCATTTGCGCTATTAGCGTCCAAAAAATAGTCCCGCTGAAAAGCAGGACCAATACTACCTAAAGCAAGAGGGGTACGAATGAAACTATTTGACGTGTTTGAATGGCGGGGTGAGTACCCATCCACCCGAACGCAACGTATATTTTATCACGTAATAACGTGTGCTTGAATTGGCTTGTTCTTCCGTGATCGCGTAACTCTTTTTTTGCACCGAGTTGCCCGCTATATTTTCCTCGTGTATAAAGCAGAGCATATTTTCATAAGGACCGCTCAACAGCTCCATTTTCATCACGTTCTTTTCATACAGGCTATTGAACTGCAGCTTCACCCCGTTTCCCACGGTGGTACCCGCCACATCCGCTATCGCTACATTCGCATCCCTGTAAAAGATATTACCGGTCACTTCCGCTTCAGGAGCCGAGGTTACTTCCTTGCTGCAAGACGCTAAAATGATAACCGCTAAGACCGCCGATACATACTTTTTCATTAGTGTGCATTAAAGCGGCTCTTCGTAAGATAATTGGCTTATAGGCTTGTCAGCGGGATATTTGGATTCGATTGTAACCGTTAAGGCTATGGAGTGGATATGGCCAAACGAAGTGCCAAGATAAAAAACATCCACAATATTCTGACAATCAGCACCTGGCAATTTTGGAATTTGAGGGATCGTTCCAAATTCTGAAGGGTTTTTCTCTATTTTGGAAAACCAGGGCAAGAGTTAACTTCAGGTACAATTAATTATCTTCGCAACACTCACTCCTACAATAGGTTTATGAGCGCTATGAGAATAATCAAGTTTACGAACCAATTAAAAACGAACCAGAAGCATGGATCCTATCATCATACAGGTCATCATTGGCGTAGTCGCCCTAATCGTGGGCACTATAGCGGGTAAGGTCATTTTTGCAAAAAACACCCGGAAACAGGTAGAAGACGCAGAATTACAGGCACAATCCATATTAAAAGAGGCGGAAATCAGGGCGGAGACGCTGAAAAAAGAGAAGCAACTGGAGGCCAAGGAGCGATTTGTGCAGCTGAAGGCCGAGCACGAGAAAGAAGTGCTGGAAAAGAACCGCCGCATTTCCGAAGCGGAGAACCGCGTCAAGCAAAAGGAGATGGCGATCAGCCAGAAAGAATCCTCCCTTGAAAAGCAGGTAAAGGAAAATGATGCGATAAAAGACAACCTCAACCGCCAGATCGACGTCGTTAACCAGAAACGCACGGAACTGGAAAAGCACCAGGAAGAACATATCCGCCGCCTGGAGAAAATTGCGGGCCTTACGGCGGACGAAGCCAGGTCACAATTGATCGAGAGCCTGAAACAGGAAGCCCAGACGCGGGCGCTTGGCATCCAGCAGGAGATCATCGAAGAAGCGAAACAAAAGGCAAACAAAGAGGCCCGGAAGGTCGTTATCCAGTCCATACAGCGGACGGCCGCCGAGGTGACCATTGAAAATACCGTTACCGTATTCCAACTTGAAAGCGACGAGATCAAAGGCCAGATCATCGGCCGCGAAGGAAGAAACATCCGGGCGATCGAAGCTGCGACGGGCGTTGACCTGATCGTTGACGATACGCCGGAAGCGATCATCCTTTCATCATTCGACCCACTGCGCCGCGAGATCGCCAGGCTGGCCTTACAGCGCCTGGTGGCCGATGGACGTATCCACCCCGCGCGAATTGAAGAGGTGGTGGAAAAGACCAGGCGACAACTGGAAGAGCAGGTGATGGAGATCGGTGAAAGGACCGTGATAGAACTCGGTATCCATGGATTGCACAAAGAACTGGTGCGGATCGTCGGCAAAATGCGATTCCGTTCTTCATACGGTCAGAACCTTTTGATGCATAGCCGCGAAACAGCCAACCTCTGTGGCATTATGGCCGCGGAACTTGGATTGAATCCGAAGCTCGCCAAGAGAGCCGGCCTGCTGCATGATATCGGGAAAGTGCCTGATGAAGAAACTGAGCTGAGCCATGCGTTGCTCGGCGCGAAGCTCGCTGAGAAGTATGGAGAGAATCCCGCGGTGATCAACGCCATCGGCGCGCACCACGACGAAATGGAAATGCAATACGTGATCTCCCCTATCATCCAGGCCTGCGATGCCATCAGCGGCGCAAGACCAGGCGCGAGAAGAGAGATCATGCAACAATACCTGCAGCGTATCAAAGACCTGGAGAACCTGGCTTTGGCCTACCAGGGCGTTGAGAAAGCCTACGCGATACAGGCGGGAAGAGAGTTGCGCGTGATCGTTGAAGCAGACCGCGTAACGGACGGCGACAGCGATAAGCTGAGCTTTGATATCGCGCAGAAGATACAGACCGATATGACCTATCCCGGCCAGATCAAAGTGACGGTGATCAGGGAGAAGAGAGCGGTGAATGTAGCGAGGTAGTTGAATTGCCGGCGCAACTGCCCGGTGACCTGCAGAGTGATAAACGCCTGTAATGAATATATGATGGCAGCTGGTTATGTGAATAATTAGCTGCCATCTTTTTTTACGTAATGTCTGCTTTTCTCTAAGTTCATTCTGAAAAACTCCCCAGATGAACACCATTCTCTTTCGTGTAGGCCTGCTCTTGCTGCACATATTATTGAACGTAGTCGTTGTGTCTTATCTGACCCGGTTTGATCTTACCGGGAGTTGGCTGGCATTGACGGCATTTGTGTTGCTGCTTTTCTTTATGCTCGCATTGCTCATCCGGCACATTATCTCCTTTATCAATTACGCAAAACATAACTCCAAATGATCACTACTTTTTTCTTTGTCCTCGCGCTTATTGTTTTCGGCCTGCTCTTCCAGGTGTTCAGGAAAAGCACTTACCGCGAGGAAGGTGGTGGTCTTCGCACAAAGAACCTCTGGAGACCGGTGGCAGCGATCATCCTTGCATTGGTGGTAGCCGCCATCAACCCGGTGGACGTTCAGCGTATTGACGCCGGTTACGTTGGTATCAAGGTGAGTAATGTAGGCGATGACCGCGGTATCGGCAAAACGGAATACGTTACAGGCTGGGTCTTCTATAACGCATGGATATCGCGCATCTATGAATTCCCGATCCACCAGCAACATATCGATTATGAAGAAGCAGACATCGTCACGCGTGGTGGATTCCGCGCTACCATCAAGCCATCGTTCAACTAT
>JAJTCI010000094.1 GCA_021323155.1 Chitinophagaceae bacterium
TTTGTCGTGAAGAGCGACAGGTTGTTGATGTATGTCTTTGTGTAAGAATGATTGAATTCCTGCAGGCAGAGCACATCCGCATCCAGTTTCTTCAATGCATCCGCGATCTCATCCCTGATAAGATGTTGCCTTTCTTTCCTTTCACCCAAACCAAGAAAACTCCGGATGTTCCAGTTAGCTACGCGCAACACGCCGGGGTCTTTCTTCATCTCGAAAGCTGAAGGCACATTCAGGCCCATCAATACCCCGATCTGCTTGTAGCCGATCAACAGCGTAATGATCGGGATCAGCGAATACTTCGGCCTTGCCATCCACCAGAATAACATCCATAGCACGAGAGCCAGCGCCAGGTAGGGTAGGATCAGGCCCAGGAAAGCCATGAACCACCAGGAAGCAGGATTCAATACCGGGACGAAGCAGGCCACCAGGAACAGGAAGCAAAAGACCAGTGTCACAATCAGGAAAAACCGTTTTGTAAACCGTCTGAAGAATCCTTTGGCCATGTTGTAAATTTAACTGATGATCTCACTCCTTCCACTGCAGGTCAATAATAAGTGGATAATGATCCGAAATATCAACAGCTGGCCGGGTGAACTGCCGCACCTCCAGCATCCTGGAGTGAAATAACACATCGATGCGAAGTTTTGGGAACACGCGGTTATAAGTACCGCCGATACCATAATCACCACCCAGGAAAGCATCTTTCATATCGCCTTTTAAGTGGTGATATACATACCCGGATGGAACAGAGTTAAGGTCCGCGCTGAATAAAACAGGATGAGGACTTGAATCTACGTAACGGCGGATCAGGACTGCCTCATCCGCATGCAACGCCCCGTATTGGGTAACCTTGGTGTAGATCTTCTTTGCGCGTACCGTGGTACTGTCACCCCGCAGGTAAGCCAGGCCCGCCTCTTCCTTTGCGCTGGGCCATAAACTCATCGACGCGAAGTGCGCGGCGTACACACGCAGCTTCTTATCCTTGATTAATAGATCGACATACCCGGCCCTTTGCCCATGCTGGCCAAAACCAAGCGAACTGGTATCCGACACAGGAAACTTGCTGAAGATGGCTACGCCGGCCTTGTTCGCGTAATTGCTGCCGTCGTAATAATAGAAATAAGGAAAGTAAGAATGGAGAAACTTTCCCGCTGTCATGATATCCGCAACGTTCTTCACAAAATGCAAGGAGGTATCGCTGCGGGCCTCCGATTCGATCAGGTCCTGCACACAAAGAATATCGGGTTGTGCGCGTTCGATCAGCTCCAGCATTCGCCTCCTGCGCCCACCAACGGTATCCTGGTAAGGAAAGTAAGCCCCCACCTCGTTCACGTTCCAGCACATTACACGGATATTGTCCTGTTTCTTTTGCCAGTTCCATTCGCCCCGGAAGACATTGATTCCAACAGTAGAGAAAAAATTCTTGGACCCAAGGAAAAACACCAGCACCAGCAACAGGCAGATCTTCCGGTTAAAGAAAAACCAGGCTGCGGTCAGCAGCATATAACAAATAAGAATGGGCAGGTACCCGATCGTGATGATCGTAAGAACAGGAAATTGTTTGGGAGAGATAAACGGTGTCGCGATGGATACCAGGTATAACAACACGATGAAGACCGTGACAGCGGCACCCAATAGCTTTAACGCCTTTACCATTATAAACGCTCACTCGCTTTTTTGAGAAAATCCTTTTCTTCCTCGGTGAGCTTCTCGTAGCCGTGTTGATTGATCTTATCCAGAATGTCATCCAGCTTCTGCTGTGTAAGATTGGGCTTTTTAACGAACGGTTCCTTTTTCGCTTTATAATGGAGCCGGTGCTTCTCCGGTACCGCTCCCTTATTGGGGTTGAACAGGTTCATCACCCAGTGCGCAAACTGGTTCATCCACGCGCCCAGGTCAGTTCCTTGCCTCAACATCACCACGAACAAATAGCCCATGCCACCTCCGCCGATATGTGCCAATCGCATATTTGCTGTCTTGGTAGCCACCGCCAGGTCGATCAAAACAAATACCGCGGTGAGCACCCACAACGGGATACCGTTGCCGAGAAGCATGGGAAATATCCGGTAACCGGGTGCAAGCGCAGTAGTAGCGATCGCCAATCCCATGATCGCGGCACCCGCTCCGGATAGCTCCGGGCTGAGATCGCCTGTAACAAAAGAAGAAGAAAGAAGGAAAAATACCGCGCCGGCGAAACCACTGTATATAAACACCGGCCAGGCTTTGTCTTCCCCCGCCACTGTTTGAAAAATATAACCGAACGCCCAAAGCCACAACATATTACTCAGCATCTGCCAGAAACTGAAATGAGCGAACATATAAGTCAGCAAGGTCCAGGGCCGGCGGATGAATACTGAAGCATCGGCGGGCAGGTTCAGCGCGCCCCCCACTTCGGCGTCAAAGAGGGGCCGTGCCGTAGCGGATGTGTCATGTATCACTACATAGATCAGGTACAGTCCCAGCAATGTGGTGAAAACGATCAGGTGAAATATGATCAGCGAGGTAACAGCATTATCCAGCTGGAAAGGCTTCTGTTCCTTTAAAAAATCTTTCCTGAAATAATCCCGTTCACCCATATTCTGTTTTTTGCTGCTAGATTAATAAAAATTGCGCCGGTTTCGTTTGTTCCATGTCCACACCATCAGGAAGCCGAACAACGCGCCACCTAAGTGCGCCAGGTGAGCTACGTTATCACCGGCCGAACTGCGGAAGGTAGAGAATAGTTCCAGCGCGATATACCCGAGCACAAACCATTTCGCTTTCACCGGGAAAAGGAAATAGAGATACAGGTAAGTATTTGGGAACAGGTACCCGAATGCCGCAAGGCACCCGAACACCGCGCCTGAAGCACCTACGGTAGGCTGGTTCAGGTGTTGATTCAACACGGCTTGCGTAGCCTCGCCCCAGGTAGGCGGGAGCTGGAATGACCGGCTCCAGTATTTATCGATAAAATATTCCGCGTCAGTCGTTGTTTGAATGGCCTGGAATTGCTGGATCACCACCTGGCTGTCAAAATGCAAAGCGATCATGTGCGCCAGCGCTGCACCCAGCCCCGCTACGAAGTAAAAGATCAGGAAACGTTTCTGTCCCCATACGTTTTCAAGTATCGAACCGAACATCCACAACGCGAACATGTTGAAGATGATATGCGCCCAGTTGTTCGGATCGTGCATGAACATATGCGTTATGAACTGCCAGGGCTGGAACAGGTCGCTCTGCCATGTATGCAACGCGAAAATATCTTCCAGCGAACCAAACACCGTGCTCTTGATCGTCTGCTGCGCAAGGAACATCAGCCCGTTGATGATCACCAGGTTTTTGATCACCGGTGGAAGTATTTCAAATCTGCTCGGCCTGAATTGCGTCATGGTTCAATGAAGTTAAGCCTTCCTCAATTTTAATTGTACAACATTTTCGATATGATGTGTATGGGGAAACATATCTACCGGCTGCACTTTTTCGACGGTGTATTTTTCATCAAGCAGCGAAAGGTCGCGGGCCTGCGTGGCGGGGTTGCAACTTACATAAACGATGAGCGGCGCTTCCATATCCAGCAGTTTCTTCACCAGCTTTTCATGCATGCCTGCACGCGGAGGATCAGTGATCACTACATCGGGGCGCCCGTTTTGTTCAAAGAAAGCGTCGTTGCAAACATCGATCACATCGCCGGTATAAAAGCTGGCCTGCTCCAGTTTGTTCAATGCCGCGTTCTCTCTAGCGTCTACCACCGCGTCTGCCACCGTTTCAACCCCGATGATCTTCTTCGCCTTCCGGCTCACAAAAATTCCGATGCTTCCCGTACCGCAATAAAGATCATACACGATCTCGGCGCCCTTAAGTTCCGCGAAATCCCTCGTCACCTGGTACAGCTTCTCTCCCTGCCGGCTATTCGTCTGGAAGAAAGACTTCGGGCTGATCTTGAACCGGAAGTCTTCCAGCGTTTCAATAATGAAACCTTTGCCGTAGTATAGTTGCGGCTGCAGATCGTACATACTGTCATTCCATTTCGTGTTGATCGTGTACAGCAACGTGGTCACCTGTGGAAATTGCTGCAGCACATAATCCAGTAATAACTTCCGGTTGGATTCATCTTCATAGCCAATGACAATATTCACCATCAGTTCACCTGTGGTCGCCAGGCGGATCTGCATATTGCGCAGCCAGCCCTCGTGGGAACGGATGTCGTAAAAAGACATCTTGTGCTCCACGGCAAAATCCCGGACCGCGTTACGCAACTGGTTGGTGGGTTCTTCCTGCAGGTAACAAACATGGATCTCCACCACTTTGTCGAATACACCTTTGGCGTGAAAGCCAGCTACGTCTCTTTCATTTGAAACGCCCGACTTCATTTCTTCACTGCTGAGGTATTTTTTATTCGCGAAGGTGTATTCTATCTTATTCCGGTAATACCGCGTTTGCTCGGCACCGATGATCGGCAATATCCCGGGTAGCGCTACTTTGCCGATACGGGTAAGCGCATCCTCTACTTGTTTCTGTTTGTAAGTGAGTTGTTGTTCGTATGGCAGCATCTGCCACTGGCAACCGCCGCAGGTACCAAAGTGAGCACAGAAAGGATTCACCCTCAGCTTCGAATAGCTATTGAACCGCAATGGGTATCCTTCCGCCCAATCTTTCTTGTTTTTGAAAAGCTGCACGTCTACCACGTCTCCAGGCACCACGTTCTCAATAAAAACCACTTTACCATCCACCCTTGCAAGTGATTTACCCTCTGCCGCGTAATCCTCCACCAGCACATTTGGAAGGATGACTGGCTGCTTTCGTTTTTTCACGCCGCAAATGTACCTGAATAAAATCTGAAGAATCCCTCAAAATTGAACCCCTTTTGGTTGCATAAGTCTACTTTTAAAGATGTTACCGGGCGTTGCATATACGATATATCCCCTCGGGGATGAAGGACTCACGATTGAATTGGGAGACCGCATCGATCCGTTGACCAACCAGCGATGCCTTGACCTGGCGGGGCACCTTCTAACAGCAGGTATTCCTGGCGTAAAAGATATCGTTCCCGCATTCGCCAGCGTCTCACTGTTATATGACGCAGCTAAGATCAGGACGTCGAACAATATCACTTCCTCATTTCATTTTATAAAAACAGAGGCGGAAAAAGCCATCGCCACCTGCCCATGGAAAACTGCCGTACCGAACCGTACACTGGTGATCCCGGTTTGCTATGAAAATGAATGGGCGCCGGACCTTGAACAGCTTGCCGGTGAAAAGAACATCACACCTGCCGAAGTGATCAGGATCCATTGCAGCCGGCCGTATCGCGTGTACATGCTTGGCTTTCTGCCTGGGTTCGCTTATATGGGAATGGTGGATACCAGCATCGCGGCACCTCGTTTGGCGCAACCGCGGCTGCATGTTGCCGCGGGCAGCATTGGCATTGCCGGCGGCCAAACGGGTATCTATCCGTTGGATTCGCCTGGCGGGTGGAACATCATCGGTCGAACACCGGTAAGAATATTCGACGCACGCAAAGACGATCCCTGTTTGCTGAAAGCGGGGGATGAGGTCACATTTCAACCCATTACCCCTGACATGTTTCACCAACTAAACGAGCACTCGTGAGCCTGGCGATCATTGAAGGAGGATTGTCCGATACCATCCAGGACCTTGGAAGACCAGGCTATGCGCATGCGGGCATCAATCCCGGTGGAACGATGGATCACATCGCTGCATCGGTCGCTAACTTCCTGGTGGGAAATGACGAGCGTGAAGCCGTGATTGAAATGCACTACCCAGCGCCATGCATCCGTTTTAATAAACCAGCCATCATCGCGATCTGCGGCGCAGACTTCTCGCCCGAATTGGATGAGTATGCGGTTCCTTGCAATACGCCGTTACGTGTGCGCGTTGGCTCGACACTCCGTTTTAAAAAACCGGCCTGGGGAGTGAGTGCCTACCTGGCGGTGTCCGGCGGTTTGGATATCCCGGCATGGCTCGGGAGTTATAGTACGAATGCCAAGGCGAAAATGGGTGGACACCAGGGACGGCAACTGGTAAAAAAAGATGAGATAGGTTTTAAGACAACCCTCAACGCACTCGATGCATTACCTGAAAATATACTTCATTGGCACGCGGATGTGCAACAACTGTATACCGGCGAAGCGATAAGGATCATGAAAGGAAAAGAATATGACCGGTTGACCGATTGTTCGGTAACCATACTGGAAGGAAACACGTTCCCGGTTTCTTCGCGAAGTGATCGCATGGGTTACCGGCTAAGTGGATCGCCCTTACAATTGACCCACGCGACCGGCATGATCTCCTCCGCGGTTACAAAAGGAACCATTCAATTATTACCCGATGGCCAGGCGATCATCCTGATGTCAGATCACCAGACAACCGGTGGCTATCCAAGGATCGCGCATGTGATCGGTGCCGACCAACCAAGGCTCGCACAGATGCGACCGCATACCGCGATACGATTCCAACTGGTATCGCCCGAAGAGGCAGAACGCTTACTGCTTGCGCAATTCCATCATTTGCAGCAACTGAAAAATGCATGTACCTTCCGGCTGGAGCAATTTTTCCGGCAACATGCAATCGGTTGATATTAATTGTGACATGGGCGAAGGCCTCGACACAGACGGTCTCATCATGCCTTACATCAGCAGCGCGAACATTGCCTGTGGCTATCACGCCGGTGATGAAGACACCATTACATCTACTATCGACTTAGCCTTACAACACGCCGTGGCAGTTGGCGCGCATCCCTCGTTCAAGGATAAAAAGAATTTCGGTCGCACAGAAATGGACCTTTCTGCCGAAGACCTGTTCGGCATCATTTCCGAACAACTCTACCTGCTTCAAAATATTTCAAAACGCTGCGGCGCTGTATTACACCATGTGAAACCGCACGGCGCGCTGTACAACATGGCGGCAAAAGATGAACAGTTGAGCGCTACCATCGTCCGGGCGGTCAAACACCTGGACCCGGCGCTGGTATTATACGGCTTATCGGGAAGTCATTTGATCTCCGAAGCCAGCAAGGCCGGCTTACGCACCGCTTCGGAAGTTTTCGCTGACCGTACCTACCAGGATAACGGCCGTTTGACACCGCGCTCGGACGACAACGCTTTGATCACTGGCGAGTCAACAATGATCAGCCAGGTGCTGGTGATGATAGGGGAAGAACAGGTACTGTCAACGAGTGGCAAAAAGATTACACTAAAGACCGATACGATCTGCATACACGGCGATGGTGTACATGCCGTTCCTTTTGCAAAGAAGATCCATCAAACCCTAAAAGAAAAAGGCATTGCCATTAAAACGGTCTGATACAAACACGGGGGGCGTGATTCTCGGCGCTGCGTTCCTGATGGCAACTTCTGCCATTGGGCCGGGGTTCCTCACGCAAACGGCCAAGTTCACGCAAGACCTCGGCGCGAGCTTTGGTTTTGTGATCCTTATTTCCATACTGCTGGATATAGGCGCGCAGCTCAACATCTGGCGCGTACTCACCATGAGTGGCATGCGGGCACAGGACCTCTCGAATAAGCTACTCCCGGGCTTAGGTTACGCCTTAGCCTTACTGATTATTTTCGGCGGACTCGCATTCAACATCGGCAATATCGCGGGGTGCGGGCTGGGATTAAATGCAATGACAGGTATAGACATAAAGTATGGCGCGATGATCAGTTGCGTCATCAGCCTCGCGATCTTCTGGTTAAAAGACGCAGGGCAGGCGCTGGACCTCTTTGTAAAACTGCTCGGTATACTAATGATCTTACTTACTGTTTATATTGCTTACAGCTCTAACCCCCCGGTAACAGAAGCGATCATAAAAACATTTATCCCGGACAAGTTAGACGCGAAAGCGATCGTGACATTAGTGGGCGGTACCGTAGGCGGGTATATTTCATTCGCAGGTGCACACCGGTTACTTGACGCGGGCATAAAAGGGCCTGCCAATCTTTCACGCGTGAACAAAAGCGCCATCAACGGCATTGTGATCACCGGTATAATGCGGGTAATTCTTTTCCTGGCGGCGCTCGGTGTGGTCACCGCGGGTATCGAACTGGACGGCGGCGATAACTTCGGTAGTAGGCGCTTCCTTTACTTCCATTTCTTTCATCAAAACTTTTCACCCGGCCATCGAACGCAACCATCGTTGGATCATTTCGATGTTCATCATCATATCCACTGTGGTATTCGTTTACATCGGCAAGCCCCGGGAAGTACTCATTTCCGCGGGGTACATCAATGGTTTTATTCTGCCGGTAGCACTCGTGATCATCCTGGTAGCCGCTACGCGCGGCAGGCTGATGCTTCAATATAAAAATCCCTTGTGGCTCACCCTTACCGGGTGGACCGTTGCGTTCGCGCTTTTCTGGCTGGCTTTTGCTTCCTTGATTGGATAATAAGATCATGCAACGTCTTTCTGGTGTGCTATGATGAAATCGATCACGTCGTCAAGTGAATGATCG
>JAJTCI010000095.1 GCA_021323155.1 Chitinophagaceae bacterium
GCTTCTCCATCTCCATGTTAAAGCTTTGGTTGCTCTGGTAAAGTCGCTCATACTGGCTGAAGTACTTTTCAATATTTTGAATGAAACGGTTCAGGTCATTTTGGTCGATGCCCCTCTCCTGCACCGTAAGACTACCTACCATCCCAACTATGCTGGTAAACACATTGCCTGCGGGAAATAAAGAGACCGGACTTCGCTTCCCGGTTTCAAGAAAGCTATTTATTACCTGGGTGAACTTACCGGCGTTCGTTTTGCGGGCTTTATCCAACAACGGCTTCATCGCGTTTTGGATTTCAAGTTCCAGGCTGAAGCCCAGTTCATTACTGGTGGGATTGTTCAACGATGCTATTTTGTTCCGGTAGCTTTCTTTCATTACAAGCACCTGGAGACTATTTGCGGAACTTACTGCCGCATCGAGGAATTGTGCAGAGATACTGAACCGGTCTAATACCGTCTTCTGTTGCTTTACCAGTTGCATCCTCAGATCCGTCACCTCTTTCGTCAGTTGCAGGATCTGTTGTTTGCTCGACTCGTTCTGGCGCAGGATCTCTTTTATCACCATTGAGTCCGGTATATTCTGGGCTGCTGCTAGTAAAGGGCAGAAGATCAGGCAACCTGCGATATTCTTCAGGTATTGCATCGCTTTTCCACTAATTGGTTTCAAAAAGTTGCGTAACCGGGATTCCGAGTTTTTCGGCGATCAGGTCCAGCATCGCCAGGGGGATCGCCGACTTTCCATTCTCGTACCTGCTCAGCATTTGTCGTGTCTTACCGATCTCACGCGCCAATGAATCCTGCTTTTTGTTCCTGAATGCGCGGTGGCGCCTGATGTTTTCTCCAATGATCAAACGTTCCATACAGTATTTTTTAGGTAGGTATATATTAGGAAATCCTACCAGTTGGCCGGGTAACCCTTGAGATGTAAACAGGACATAAAAGTACACAACGGGATGGCGCTTTGCGGGAGTAGCCTCGCAACTTAGTTGCGCCTTGCGTCAAATTATTTTGAAGACGGGGCGTCGCCGTGTCAGGTCCTGAAGGTGAGTTTGAAATACATCAGTACACAGCCCAGCAGGCAAACGATGATATTTGCCAGGATCACGGGGCCGCTCTTGATACGTACACCATACCACAACCATACAAGCGTGCTCGTGATAACAATGCTGATCATGCCGATATTAAGGTCGCCAACGCTTTTTGTCTGCCACGATTGCCACACCTGTGGTACAAACGTGATACACGTAAGAAACGAACCCAGGTAACCGATCAGGTTAGTAAGGGTGGTTGATTTTGGGGTAGTTGTAGTGGAGCTCATATTAATCGTTAGATCGCGACCCGGCTTTAGCAGGATTGTCAAATTACTTCTCCATTTGCTCGATCACCTCGGCCGTCACACCGGTAAAGCTGAAGCCACCGTCATGGAACAGGTTCTGCATCGTGACCATTCTTGTGAGGTCACTGAACAGCGTCACGCAATAATTCGCGCAATCCTCCGCGCTCGCGTTGCCCAGCGGGCTCATCTTTTCCGCGTAATTGATAAAGCCGTCGAACCCTTTTACGCCACTTCCTGCAGTGGTACGTGTAGGGGATTGGGAAACGGTATTGATACGCACCTTTTTCTTGATCGCGTAATGATATCCAAAGCTGCGGGTGATACTTTCAAGTAATGACTTTGCGTCGGCCATCTCGTTGTAATCCGGAAACACGCGCTGCGCAGCGATGTACGTCAATGCCACCACGCTTCCCCATTCATTGATCGCGTCCATTTCCCAGGCTGTACGAAGTACACGGTGCAGGCTCATTGCCGAAATATCCATCGTCTTCTGGTTGAACCCGTAGTCGATCTCGGTGTAATGCTTGCCTTTTCGCATGTTAAGACTCATGCCGATCGAATGAAGGATAAAATCGATTTTCCCGCCAAAGTGCTCCGTTGATTTCTCAAACAGGCTTTTCAGGTCATCCATGTTCACTACATCGGCAGGGATCACAGGTGCGGCGGTAGCCTCCGCTAGTTTATTGATCTCGCCCATACGCAAAGCGATTGGTGCATTGGTCAGCACGATCTGCGCTCCTTCAGCATGACATTTCTCAGCTATTTTCCAGGCGATCGACTGGTCGTTCAACGCGCCGAAAATGATTCCTTTTTTTCCTTTAAGAAGGTTGTGGGCCATAGTGTAAAGTTGAGGCGGTAAAAATAATGTTTTCAGGACTTATGCAGGAATACGAATTTAAAATACAGCCACATGGTAGCGAAATGCATCAGGAAGGCGGTACCGACTATCGCTCCGAAATAAATTGCCAGGTTCCGAAATGACTTATCCTGCAAGAGGCGTGGTTTCAACTTCGCATGCACAAAAAATACCGGGATCGCTACCAAAGCGAAATAGAGGACCATCAGCCATTGCCAGTGCGGAACTTGTTGCATTAATTAGAAATAAAAAACAGTAAGTAATAAATCGTGGAATCATCCTTGGGTAATCAGTTCATCATCTCCCGGGCGTTTTCCAGGGCGGCGGCCGTGGGCTTTTCCCCACTCAGCATCTTCGCGATCGCCGTCATCCTTTCATCGTCATTCAGAAGCCGGATATTGGTCTTGATGGATTCACCCCTGATTTCCTTATAAACAAAGAAGTGTGATGACGCCTTGCCTGCGATCTGCGGTTGATGCGTAATACAAATGATCTGTCGCTGACCTGAAAGCTCCTTCATGATGATACCCACCTGCTTTGCTGCTTCTCCGGAAATACCGCTGTCGATCTCGTCAAAGATCATCGTCGGCAGGTCTATCCGTTTTGCAACCAGTGACTTGATGCAAAGCATCAGTCTGCTCAGTTCACCACCACTCGCCACTTTACGGATGGGCTCGAAGCGATTGCTCTTGCCCGCCTGCCCGGCCGGTTGGTTTGCATCAAATAGGAATTCAATCTCATCAGTCCCGGTTGCATTCAGTGCTGTTGACGTCATCTCCACCTTTAACCGCGCATTTGGCATACCTACTTGTTGCAATAAACGGTTCACGTTTCCTTCCAGCGGTGATACCTGTTTCTTCCTGGCTTTAGAAACTGTATTCGCCAACGCTGTGGCCTGTTGAAGGAGTGAGTCCACCTGTTTTTCCTTTAACGTGATGGCTTCATCGATATCGAGTATTGCCTGTAACTTATGTTCCAGGTCGGCCTGGATAGCCAACAATGCATTAGTGTCAGTAACATTATGTTTTTTGAGCAATTTATACCCGGTCGATAGTTTATCGTTAATGATACTGATCCGTTGCTCGTCGAACCGCACCTCGTCGTTCACTTGTTCCGTTTCTGCGGAAAGATCCTGCAATTCTATCTGTGCGGCTTGCAGCCTTGTCAAGAGGGTAGGGATCGATCCATGGAAATCGGAATAAGGCTGTAGTTGATTAGCCAGTTGTTTCAGCAATTGGGTGACAGGCTGATCCGTATCGGTCAATTCGTATGTAACCCTTGAAAGCGCGGTCTTCACCGCCTCGGCATTGCTTAATAGTTTTAATTCCCGGGCAAGATCCTCTAACTCATTTTCTTTAAGTGAAAGCTCGTTCAATTCGTCGAAGAGGAATTGATTATAGTCGAGCTCTTTGCGAAAGAGGGCTTTTTGTTCCTGCAACGTCTCCAGTTCTTTGTTGGATTGCATCCATTGCACGAACACCGCCTGGTAGCCGGCTAGAGCCTCGGTATTGCCGGCAAGGGCGTCCAGGACTTCGCGCTGGAAATCGGAATCGCCCAATTCCAGCGAATCGAATTGCTGGTGCAGGTCCACCAGTAGCGAGGCGAGCTGCTTTAGTTGTTGCAACGTAGCAGGTGTATCGTTGATAAAGCTTCTTGTCTTACCGTTGACCGCGATTTCTCTCCGCAGTACCAGTTCTGTCTCGTTATCCAGTTCGTTATCGTGCAGGAACCGTTTTACTTCAGGCTTCGCATCGATACTAAACACACCTTCAACAATGCATTTTCTTTCTTTGTTCAGCAATACGCCGGTATCCGCCCTTTCACCCAGTATTAGGTTGAGGGCGCCCATGAGGATACTTTTACCAGCCCCGGTTTCCCCGGTGATAATATTGAGGCCAGCCGAAAACCTGATCTGGATCTCGTCAATGATCGCGTAATTCTGTATAATTAGTTGTTGAAGCATGGGCAGCGCCCTAAATTACTATTAAATAAAAACCTGCGCACCTGTTTTTTAGCACATTCGCTCGTCAGCAATTTTGCAAATTCGTTACTCTCCTTTACACCGTGAGATCCCCGCCTTTGCACGCTGGTCAATAGAGTCTTTATATTCATGATCTTCCATATCCAGGCATTTCTGATAGTAGCTGATCGCAAGGGTTTTTTTTCCTTGCCGTTCGTAGATGAGACCGGTTTGAAGGGCTGCTCTTGCCGCGAAATATTCGCTCCTGTCCTTCCCCGCCTGGATCGCTTGCAGGTAATATTTGATCGCCTCCTCGTCCATTCTCAGGTCATCATATATTCTACCCTGCCGGTAAACAAACTCGAGTTGTTCCGTCGTCTTGCTGAAATCGGTTATCTTTTTCCCTGCCAGGGTTGAAAGGGCGTCATAGTGATACCCGCCATCACTCAGTAATCTTGATCTAAGCAAGACAGGATGTGGCCACTGCCCGCTCTTGGCGTCCTTCTGTGCTTTTTTGTCGGGGTCACCATTGGTAGATCCCTTTGCCAACAATTTTTTGCGGGCAGCCTCTGCAGCCGGCATATCGCCCTGGAGGTAGTGGCACCAGCTTAGTTTCTGGTAAGCATCCTTGATGAACGATTTGCCTTTGAAATTGGTGGTGAAACGTTCCAGGTAGAACGCAGCGTCCTTGAGTTGCATTTTGTTCATCTTCACCATTGCCATCTGGTAATCCCAGGCCGAGGTCTGCATGTATTCGGCACTCGTATTTCGCGCGAGTAGCACATTCTCCGCATACTGGCTCATCTTATTATGAATACCCAGGTTCGCGGCCATATAGGTGAAGAGGTGATTATTTACGACGTCCAGCTTTTTAGTGTTGATCAGCTCGAACACCGCATCCTTGTCATTCTCTATATAGAACATCAGGTAGCAGTTAAGGAAAACGGCCTCGTTGTGCAGCAGTTTCGCCCAGGGATCGGTGCTGTTCATAAACCCCCGCGTCGTTTTCATACCATTTTTGATCGATCCTTTCATACCAAACAAGCCTGCGATCCAGCGATAGCTCGAGGGAATGGTGCCGATCATCGCCTGCATTGGCCCGTACAACAGGTCGTTTGGCGCAAAAGTGGGAAACGCCTTTTTGTTGTCCTTGATATACCCATACCCTTTTTTAAAATCAATGCCCGCGCCCAGCTTCTCCCCGAACTTCAGCGCTACCCCGGCCCTTTGCATATAGGCCATGCCCAGGCAGAAATTATAGAAAGGTGAGCTTTCCGTTCCCTTTTTCAGCAATGCGATCCTTTCGCTGATATTTTTCTTGTATATCTTGTACTGGGCTGGGTCTTCATTGAAAAAGAGGTTGAAGAAATCAATGTAATTCTCCAGCGATACCGGTATCAGGTTATTCGGGTTCTGGAGTTTTGCCTTATTGATGAGTGCCTGCCCGTTAGCCAGCTTCAGCCGCGTGATTTCCTGGTAGGCCTGCTGGCAGGTGGTGTTGAATTCATACACCCCCTCTGCCTGTGACAAGGTACTCATCAACACAAAGACAAAAGTCAGCATCCGCTTCATTGGCTAAAAATAAGAAAGGGCAACTATCAGCCGCCCTTTCGTGTATAAGATAACTAAGTTTTATTTTACTTCTACGCTGTCAACCAGGTCGCGGTCAACCAGTATCCTTCCGCAGTTCTCACAAACCATCACCTTCTTGTGCTGGCGGATCTCGCTTTGCTTCTGGGGAGGAATAGAGTTAAAGCAACCACCACAAGCATCCCTTTCAACCGGCACCACAGCCAGCCCGTTGCGGTAACTGCTGCGGATCCTGTCATAGCTATACAACAAGCGTTCATCAATATGCGCACGCGCATCGGTAGAGACTTTTGAGAAATGCTTTTCTTCCTTCTCGGTATCGGCGATGATCTTTTCCAGCTCGCCTTTCTTATGCGTCAGCACGCCTTCTTTCGCGGCGATCTGCTTCTTGGCGTTATCGAGGTTCCTTACTTTTTCAGCAAGTTCTTCGTTGGCGTCCTTGATGTGCTTTTCTGCCAGCTTCGTTTCCAGCTGCTGCATCTCGATCTCTTTATTGATAGCCTCGAACTCCCGGTTGTTCTTTACGTTTTCGCTCTGCTTCTCGTATTTTTTCACCTGCGCCTCGGCATCTTTGATCGCAGTCTTCTTGCTCTCGATAAACTCGGTAATTCCATTGATCTCTTCCTCGATCCTTGTACGGCGGCTATGCAAGCCCTGTATTTCGTCTTCCAGGTCGTTCACTTCCATCGGTAATTCACCCTTCAGTATCTGGAACTCGTCCAGCTTGCTGTCGATCTTCTGCAGCTTCACAAGGTTGGCTAATTTTTCCTCAACAGAGTAATCTTTAACTGGCATATGCGGATTTGATATTTGATATTTGAAGTTTGATGTTACCAGCTTCCGGTCTCCGGGGCACTTCGTTGTGTCACTCCCTTGTACGTTCTGTCCGTCGCTCAGCCCAGGAAATACTTTACCGGATTGGTTTCCACCCCTGTTTTAAGGACGGCAAAAGTAGGGAATTTCTGCTGTAAAACCTCTGCCAGGAGGTCAATCGTAAATCGTTCACTTTCAAAGTGCCCGATATCGGCTATCACCATCCGGCCCTCCGCGTCGAAGAACTCGTGATACTTGACATCCGCAGTAACAAAGGCATCCGCGCCGGCCGCCAGGGCTTTTTTGATAAGAAAACTGCCCGCACCGCCACATATGGCCACTTTTTTTATTGTCTTACCCCTTAAGGGCGTATGGCGGATCACTTTCAGCCCGAATGTGGTCTTCAACTGGTGAAGGAAGCCGGTCTCGTCAAGCGCTTCCGGTAGTTCACCGGTAAGCCCACTGCCCACTTCCTTAAAGTAGTTCCCGAGCGGGATCACGTCGTAAGCCACCTCTTCGTAAGGATGGGCTTCGATCATAGCTGAAATAATACGGGTTTGCAGGTACGCGGGGAAGATCACTTCGATCTTGATCTCGTCTTCCTCATGCCGTTTGCCGATCTCGCCAACATAGGGATCGGCCCCTTTGCCCGCTTTGAACGTGCCTTTCCCGGGCAGGTTAAAACTGCATTCGCTGTAGTTACCGATATTGCCGCCACCAGCATTGAAGATCGCGTCACGCACCAGACCACTCTTATCTTCTGGCACAAACGCATATAACTTCCTCAGGTTGTTCTCCCGGGGCAGCAGCACCTGCGTGTTGCCCAGGCCGAGTTTCTCAGCGATCCTGCCGTTCACGCCATGGGCTACATTATCCAGGTTCGTATGGATCGCGTAAATGGCGATATCGTTCTTAATGGCCGCGATCACCGCTTTTTCAACATAATTTGTCCCGTTGACCTTCTTCAACCCGCTGAATACAATAGGGTGGTGGGCCACCACCAGGTTGCACCCCTTTTCCAGGGCTTCCAGTATCACTGCCTCGGTCGCGTCAAGTGTGACGAGTATGCCCTTGCAATCCGTGTCTGGCTGGCCGGTGATCAAACCCGCGTTGTCATAATCTTCCTGGTAGCTGGGCGGCGCCAGCTCTTCTAAGGCAATAATAACATCCCGGATCTTCATGGCGCTAAAGATAGGCAGGTTGCCAGCAATAGAAAAAGTCCTGGGGTTAGCAGGACTTCAAACTTTTTACGGTTTTCCAAGGGTCAAGGATAAAAGGGGTTTGGGTCTTCAGTTAGTATTGGATTTTTAAAACGGGTGTCAGTTTCGAATTGACAGAATAAAAGTAGGCGTGACTGCCGGTCGGAACAAGCGCAGAACTGCTCTTTTTTAACCGTTCATAATTCAACCATTGTGGCCGGAAACTACCGCAAGTGCCCACGTGTTTTTACGGAACAACTGCAGGCGGTGCGGGGGTGCTTTCGTATTTGATG
>JAJTCI010000096.1 GCA_021323155.1 Chitinophagaceae bacterium
TAGACACCATCGCCAACAGTTGATAGCTGGAAGCCGGGCAAACCGGACGACGCAATGAATTCAAAGGACCCGCATCCAAGGTACTCACCTGCACTCACATCATAAACTTTTGATGTGAAGCGCGGCTGCTCCTCCTGCAGGTGCCCCGGATTCTGGAACACGATCGCATAATTGTATATGATACTGTACTCGTCCTTATCAGCCGGTACGATAAACGTAAAACTTACTTTGTCGGCTTCGGCACCTGTTTCGGCGTTGCCCAGTTTAACTGAATAACCGCTGCCATTTGGACAATTGACAGGAAAGTTTCCGAATGGGTCAAGCTGCTGGGGATAAGAATTCTGAAGAATGGTATGCCTGTTGGGCATTACACCTGGACCCGTATAACCACCAAGCGTTCCTGTGGCGCTGATATATCCGCCGTAACATTTCCACCCGCTAAAACTGCCACGTTCAAAGCCAATGTTATCCGGACAACTGCGCTGCGCGAAGCTGGTGCTGTGAGATAATAAGATCATCAGCACGCCCAATATCAACCTGCAACTTCGCGTCATGGTAAACAAAGGATTGAAAATAAGACTTTGCAGGTCAAATTTCTATCGCTTTCTAAGAATCAACCCCAGCGGTCTGATAATTAACACAACGAAAACGTACCGTCAATCCGCATTTTCAAGCATGCCATCAGTTTTCCACTGTTTGAACACGTTGATGGCACTGTCACTAAGCTTCGGTTTCTTAAATGGCATGTAGCCTTTTTCACCCGGGTTCAACTCTATCCGGCGGATGATGTCATCGATATGCGATTTTACAGATGTGTAAGTATTCAAAGCTTCAACCTTTCCCCCTTTGTCTGGGATGTGGCATGGCGTGCATTTATTCGCCACCAATGGCTGAATGTCACTGACGTAGTTCAGGTGGCGCTGGGTTTTTGCGGCCCGGCCGGAACGGCACTGGGTGAGTAGTAACGCAGAGACAGCAAGACCGATAAGCAGTAATAATTTTCTCATTTATAAGGTTTTGATCCAGATAAATTTAAGAAGTTCGCCGCCAAATCGCGGGCTATTTATATGAACGGGGTATCACGCCCGCTTCCAGATGGTGGTCCGACCGAAAATGGAAAAACCGATGTAACCCCTCACCTTCAGCGTGTTCTTATCGGGCATCGTGATATAACAGTCATATTCTTTACCGCTGGAAGGGTCGTATACCTCCCCGGATGTCCATTCGTCGTCATCAAAAACAAAGTCCCTGAGTACGACAAGACCAATCACCGGCTTATTTCTCAGTTTAGCGTTGGGATTCTTATGGTCAACCTTCGGCTTGCCATCTTTCAACGGCTCCTTCAACCAGGTGACCTTTCCATAATATTTGTTGCCGGAGCGGTAGATCTCCACTTTCACCTTATTCTCGCTAGCGATCCAGTGCCCGACAATATCATCCGCTTTTGGCTGGGCGGCCAACGACAGGGGAACCAGGAAAAGGAGCAGAATTGAAGCAATCACCTTCATATAAGGCTGTTTATTTGGTTGTTGCAAATACAGCACCAGCAATGGTTTTACCGGTGATTTTTTTAGCTGAAAGCTGAAAACGCAGAAAGAGGTCGCCGAGGCCTTTCCAGGGGAATGAATGCCACCTGGCCCGGGAATGGTTCGGGCCTCGTTCGACTGACCTTGTGACCAAGTCCATACCAAGTCCATGGTTTTATGGACTTAGTATGGACTTGGTGCAGATTTTTCCCGAACGAGGTGCGATGCAGGGTCGAACCAGTGCAGGGTTGTCTCCCGGTTTTGCCGCCAGATCCTGTTAAGTTTCCGACTTTAAGAGGATTTGAACCCATCTTCCCCTTCGCTTTTTTCATCACGTTAAAAAACCTTTCGTCACAATCCGCTTCAGCACCTGTCTCTTCTACGAATATTATCGTATGTTAGTGGCCCAACTTTTTGAAATGAGAAAACTGATCACCGGACTGGCTTTATTGGTTATTTCAAGTACTGCTTTCCCGCAGGGTTCGATAAAAGGTAAGATCACTGACTCCTCTAAACAAGCCCTTGCCCTGGCAACCGTAACGGTGTTCAAAGCAGCCGATACTGCACTGATTACCTACCGGCTGAGCAACCCGGAGGGTGATTTCAGGGTGCCCAACCTGCCATTGGATATACCGCTTAGAATGGTAATCAGCTTCTCGGGGTATAAAGTGCACCGGCAGGAGTTCACGCTATCTACGTCCGCGGCCGAATTAGACGCCGGTACGATACGCCTTGATCCTGAAACCAGGACATTGGATGAGGTATTGGTGACATCCGAACGACCGCCAGTGAGTGTGCGAAAGGATACGATTGAATTCAATGCTTCGGCATTTAAAACATTGCCAACCGCGCTGGTAGAAGACCTGTTGAAAAAGCTGCCGGGCGTACAAGTAGACAGCGATGGAAATATCAAGGTGGGCGGCAAAAAGGTGAACCGTATTCTCGTCGACGGCAAAGAGTTCTTTGGCAATGATCCAAAAATGGCAACGCGTAACCTCCCGGCAAACGCCATCGAAAAGGTGCAGGTATCGGAAGACAAAGACGAAGCGGATATGAATCCTGACAAACCAAAAGGTGATATTGGCCAGGTCATCAACCTTAAGTTGAAAAAAGGCGTGAAGAAGGGATGGTTTGGAAAAGCATACGCCGGTGCGGGAACCGATGATTTATACGAAGGCGGTGCCATCCTGAACCTTTTTCGCGACACGATGCAACTGAGTATCCTTGGCTTCACCAACAATCTGAACCGGGCAGGCTTTGGCTTTAATGATATCCGCACGCTTGGCGGGTTCGACCGCAGCGGCACCAATTCTATATGGATGAACAGCACAGGTGGCATCAATGTGAACGGCATCAACTTCGGCGGTATGGGCGAAGGCATCAACACTTCTACCGGTTTGGGTTTTAATATGAACCACGTATTGAAAAACAGCCTTACCCTCAACTCGCAATATTTTTATGGCAGGTCCCGGAACGACATCCGCGAAATAAACAACCGCCAGCAATTCCTGGGTGATACGACGCTTGTTACCCGTTCAGTACGGGACGAGATACTGGGATCATCCAGTCACCGGTTTGGACTTGGTTTGAAAGGAAAGATCGATTCGCTTACCCGTTTTGAATTCAAACCGGGACTGACGATCACCGACCAGGAAAGCGACAAACAAACCAGTATTCTCAATTCAAACAATTATAAAGGAAGTCTTACTTCAAGCGATAACCACCAGCGGGTGCAGGCGAAAGATGTTTTCTACAACCACTTCTTTTCGCTTTTTAAGACCTTTAAAAACAAAAACAGGACCCTCAACATCACGCACTCGCTCAACGCAGGTAAAGGAGACAACGACCAGTTTAACGATGCCCTCAACACGTATTTCGAAACCGGCAGCACTTACCTGCTGGAACAACTGCGGCAGCGGGAAACGGGCAATTTCAACACTACATTCAATGGGAACTATAATGAACCGATCAGCAAGCAGTTTTCCCTCCGTCTGGGTTATGCGCTCACTTATTTCAACAGCAAAGATGACCTTGCCACCTTTTTCAAGGCCCCTAGTGGGAAATACGAGATCCCGAACGACCTGCTAACGAATGCCATCAGTCGCGAAAGCTGGAGAAACAATCTCTCCGCCGGCCTTAACTGGAAATACAAAAAGCTGAGCATTACCGCCACCCTCAACTGGCTATTACTGGACATCAATAACAACTTCAAAACATCAGGTATTAAAGTACCGCAGCATTTTAAGTACCTGATGCCAGGCGTTCAGATCGCGTGGAAGGAATTCAACCTGGGATATAACGTGAACGTGTCGCCTCCCGGCATAACGGATGTTCAGCCGGTACCGGACAATTCAAACCCCTTATTCACTATTTATGGCAATCCCAGCCTGGAACCGGCGGTATCGCATAATCTGAACATTAACTTCTTTAAGAGCATTCCCGCAAAATCGCTTTTCATCAACGCATACCTGTATACCAATATCCAGGACCACGCGATCACCCGCGTACGGACCATCGATGCGCAGGGTGTTCAGACTTCGCGCCCCGAGAATGTTGAAGGCAACCAGTATCTCTACACAAATTTCTTCATCAACAAACAGTACAAACTCAACAAGAAATTCCAGTTCACGATCGGCGGTGGGTATAACATCGACTACAATAAGACTTACGTGATTGCCAATAGCCGACGTGGTTTTGCACGGTCACTGAACTTCCGACCCCAGGCGAATGCCAGCATCAACTGGAGGGACCTTATTGAATGGAATATCTCGCATACCCGGGGAATAGGAAGAACGAAATACGACGGCAATGTATTTAACCCGATCGAGATACAGACGCATCGAACACAGACAGAACTCGTGGTCCGCTGGCCAAAGAACCTTGTATGGGAAACATCTCTTGCCTATAATTATAGCAGCAACGTAGCGCCTGGCATGCAAAAGACATCGGCTCTGCTGAATGGTGGTGTAACATTCCTCTTCCTTAAGGAGCAGAAAGGACAACTTAAGCTGTCTGCATTTGATCTGCTGGACGAGAACATCAGCCTGTGGCGTTACACGAACGACAATTCCATTATCGACAGGCAGATCAACATATTGCAGCGTTATTACCTGCTCACTTTCACCTACAATATCCGGAATTTTAAGGCTGGGAAGGTTGGAGGAAAAGAACGCTTCTTTATGTTCTAGTCGCGAAATAATTCACCAAACAATGCAGGCCTGGTGCCTGCATTGTTTTTAGGCCGGAGGCTGGCCGAAACCCTGCCGGGTCATCTCTCCCCAGCTCTTTTTTTTCCGGATCAGATCGATATACCCTTTCACTCCATGCCATACTACGAACGGGTGAAAAAGGAAAGGCTCGGTCAATCCGGTAAGTAAGAGCTTCATTACATCTGTTCGCCGCTTGTATTGGTTATACGTCAACACTTCCATCAAGACAGCGAAAGCGGAGTAGGTATAGCCAAAAGAAATAATGAAGAACAGAAACAACACAAATGTTCCCCAGTTGATCATCCCGAAGAATGACATTACGAGCAAGGCAACAAATCCAATGAATTCAACGGCTGGGGCGCACATTTCAAAAAAGAACCAGTATGGATAACTCAGCATGCCTAATACGCCATACCTGGGGTTAAAGAACATCTTCTTGTGCATCTGCAATGTTTCGATAGTGCCCCTGGACCAGCGGTTGCGCTGCCGTGCAAGTATCTTGTACGAAGCCGGTGCTTCAGTCCAGCATAGCGGATCTGGAATAAAGGCAACCTTATAAGGGATATTACGCTCTTCCAGGTATCGCCGCATCCTCACCACCAGTTCCATGTCTTCGCCAACGGTGTTGTGGTAATACCCGCCGCATTTGATAACAATATCTTTATCAAAAGCCCCGAACGCACCTGATATCAGCAACAGCCCGTTCAACCTGCTCCACGCCATCCTTCCGAGCAGGAACGCGCGGATGTACTCGAGCACCTGCATGCGCGGAAGGTATTGCAGTGGCAACCGCACCTTCAACAGTTTGCCATGTTCGATAAGACAGGAATTTGCGATACGTATAACCCCACCCGTGGCGATCACCCTTACCTCGGTCTCCTCAATGAACGGTTTCACCAGCTTTAGCAGTGCGTCCTGCTCCAACACGCAATCCACATCGATACAGACGATATAGTTATTTGATGCGATGTTCACTCCTACGTTCAAAGCGTCAGCTTTCCCACCATTTACCTTATCTACCACCACCAGCTTCCTGAAAACAGGGTTGCGGCTTTTGTAAACGCCGCGCACGTCTTTCGAAGGCACCTGCTGGCGTACAAAAAAATCCATCTTCTCCAGGTCATACGCATCGATAAGTTTTTGAAGCGTGTCGTCTTTGCTGCCATCGTTAATGATCACTACCTCCAGGTTGCTGTAATACACCGACAATAGCGATCGTACATTTTCGATGATTGTAGCACCTTCATTGTAAGCAGGTGCAAGTATGCTGATGGAAGGCACATGGGGCGACGAAACAAGTGTCTTGTAATCGGTAAAACTGTTCTTGTGCATATACCGTCGTGCGTCGCCGGTAGAATAGATAGCGATCAACAAGTAAAAGATCAATAGCGTCACCGAGTAGGCAAAGATCACATAAGTAATAAAATCATATATCAGCGATTCCCAGTTCACAATAACAACTCCGCTTTTATGTGTTTAGCAATAAGCGCGTATGGCTCAGGTTGCACTGCCGCCTTTTGGTCCAGCACTCCTACTCCTCCGATCGCCCCGAGAGCGCGTGCAGCCTCCAGCTTAATATGGTCATCGCTGTTCGATAACTCCGCCACCAGGAAAGGAAAGTGCGTTTCGTTAGCAAAAACGGCAAGTGCCCGGAGAATACTGATCTTATTAGCGTAATCTTCATCGTTGTAAGCCCGGATCAGGATCTCAGCGCTTGTTTCATCACCGATCTTCAGCAGCGTATTGATGGCCTGCCTTCTAACCGGCTCCTTTTGATGCAACAGACACTCTTCCACTTTTCTCCTTATGCCAAACTGCTGGTACACCTCGACCAGCTTCAGAGCGAAGATGATGACCGTGCTATTCTTCGAGGAAAGCCAGCGCTCGAGCTTCGGCATATCCTGTGGCGTAAAATTCTTCAACTGCACCAGCAACTGCACTTGTTGCCACTCGCTGATGGCGTACGATACAACATCGAGGAACCGGAGCCCATTGAATCCGGCCCATTGAATGATGGCTGTCTGCGCTTCGGTGCGCACCAGTTCATTTTTGCTATTCGTAAGACGGTAAACCCGGATCAACTGGTCGTTCTGATCCATCATGGAAAGCTCCTGTATCCCCTTGGCCTGCACGTACCATGTCCGGCTCTTCAGTTTTCGCAGTGAGTCTTTCCTGAAGCCGAGGTGCTGATACAGGTTGCGGATATTGCTGGCAACCATTCCGGAAAACGCTTTTTTGTTAATGATGAGGTTGTCAATGGCGTATTGACGCGCGAGCGGGTTCCTGAATATTTTTATAAATTTCGAAGGGATCCGGATCACCTCTTCGTCGTCTTCTTCCAGGATCACGTGGCTGATCCAGAGTTCAAGATTCTTGCGGATACGGTCTTTTACCAGGAACTTTTTTTTCTTCAGCCCAAGGTATATATAGGTGAACAATACCAGGCTAAGGGTGATGCTGGTAAAAAGAAGCACACCATTCAACAACAGTTCCGGAGTGATATATTCTTCGAAACTTGTTTTAAACGTGGACTGGAAATAAAGAAGGGTGCCGTTCAAAGCGTATCAGATTACTGGAGTTTCGATTGCCTGGCGATCTTTTTTATCCGGATACTCAATTCGCTCAGGCTGAAAGGTTTCTTTAGATAGTCGTCAGCGCCGAGCTCAAAGGCTTCTTCCACGATATTCTCCTGCCCCATCGTGGAAAGCACGATCACCGGAATATTTTTCGAGTGTATGTCCTGTTTCACCTTACGGATTACTTCAAGCCCCGACATATAGGGCATCATTATATCGGTAATGATCAGGTCCGGCTTTTCTGAGTCGATCTTTTGCAAAGCGTCAAGTCCGTCTACGCAGGCAATCACCTCGTAACCTTCTTTTTTTAGCTTCAATTCAATGGTCTGCAGGATAAGCGGCTCATCTTCCGCGATAAGAATCTTCATTAGTGATCGGTATCAGGAAAGCAAAGTAAGCTATTTCCGTTTAAGAAGCCTTTTGACCCGCAGGTTCAGCTCACCTGGATTGAACGGTTTAGTGATAAAGTCATCAGCTCCAAGATTGAATGCTTCGAGCACTGTTGCTTCCTGGCCAAGGGCCGAAAGAACGATGATTGGAATATCCTTTTCCGGGTTCGATTTTACAATACCGATCAGCTCCAGCCCGGATGTATAGGGCATGATTATATCAGTGATGATCAGGTCGGGTGATTCGGTGCGGTATTTTTCCAAAGCTTCCCTGCCATCGGTGGTACTGATCACCTCG
>JAJTCI010000097.1 GCA_021323155.1 Chitinophagaceae bacterium
GCTACGACCCACCAGGCCCAGTTGGGCAACAACGAGGTATAAAGGAGCATGGCTATCGGGAAGACGATGCAGCTGATCCTTATTACAAGGTAAACAAAGGGGAGATCCCGCTTGTCTTTGATCAGTTTCAGGAACTGGCGATCGAGCCAGGAATATTCCCGGGGGATGAAAACAGGGTCGTTGATCGCAGGTAAAGCCTTCATTCAGAAATAGTTTGCTGCCGGTTTACCCTCAAATATCTGTCCAAACTGGCCTATGGGAGGAATAAAGACCGCACTTCTGGTGTGGGGATCATACATGCCTCTTTTTTACCCCACCAGCGGTAACGGTTGCGTGCAATAACGTCGTAAACGAAGTCGCGGACAAAACGGGGAAAGATGGCCAGGCCTTTCATCAGTTTCCACCCGCCACCCAGCAGGGGATACAGGACAATTGCGGCTTCGGTTTTTTTGTATGCCTTGCCTTCATGCACCAGGATGAATGAATCGAGGTTGGTGGTTGAAAGATTATGTTGTTGCAGTAATTGCTGGCCTGTTTCCGATTGCAGTGCAGCGTATCGAAAGATCCTTTTCTTATCATTTTTGATGATGAAGTTGATGGCGGTATTACAGAAGTTGCAAACGCCATCGAAAAGTATCACGGGGTGATCCTGCATGAGGTAAAGTTAAGTGAGTTGCAGGATGCAGGTTGCAGGTTGCAGGTGGCAGGTGGCTGGCGCCAACGCCTGAAGCCTCAAAGAATCATCCCATGTTATGGAAAACCTTGCTTACGTCGTCATCCTGTTCGAGGCGTTCGATGAGTTTGGACACTTCTTCGGCCTGCTCGTCGGTAACCGGTACTGTTACAGTGGGTATCCATTCCAGTTCCGCGCTTATTGGCGTGATGCCTTTGTCTTCGAGCGCTTTCTGCATGTTACCAAAATCTGTAAAGGCGCTGCGTACTACCAGAACGGTTTCGCCGTTTTCGCCGCTGCCTTCGCCCAGTTCTTCCAGGCCAAAATCGATCAGTTCCAGTTCCAGGTCATCCGGATTCAGCCCCTCCGGTTTCAATTTGAATACGCCCATCTTTTTGAACTGGAAACTAACGCTACCATTATTCCCCAATGTGCCGCCGCCTTTATTAAAGGCCGCCTTTACATTGGCGACCGTTCTCACGTGGTTATCGGTCGCGGTCTCCACTACGAGTGCTACACCGTGGGGCCCATATCCTTCATATAGTATCTCTTCATAATTCTCGGTATCCTTTCCCAAAGCTCTTTTGATGGCCGCCTCTACGCGGTCCTTCGGCATGTTCACACCTTTGGCGTTCTGCATGGAGCGTCTTAAGGCAGGGTTGGTGGCCGGGTCTGGGCCGCCTGCTTTCACCGCGATGGCTATTTCTTTCCCGATGCGGCTGAATTGCTTGGCCATCTTATCCCACCGTGCGAACATGGTGGCCTTTCTTACTTCGAATATTCTTCCCATAAAAAGCTTGTTCTACAGATTGATTCTATTTGTTGCCAGCGACCAAGGAGTGTGCAGGCACCAACGCGGCAAATTTAGGCTTTGGTGCCAATAAAAAATCCTGTCCGGAGACAGGATTTAGTTTATCATGGACCTCGTTATAATTCCATGTGATTTTTTGATCTTTTATCGTCCACGGGTTCCGGCCTGCCGAGTCTCATGCCGAATACTGCCAGGTGGATCACCGCGAAGGCAATGGATATGTAGAACAATGTCCTGTCGGTGTCAAAGCCAACATCGTATTGGTGCAAAAGGCCGGCGATCATCAGGAGCAATGCCAGGCCGATACCCGTATACCGTGCGATCCTCATTCCTTTACGCTGCGTGGTGCCGTTGCCCAGGTGGCTATGTTTCGCGCCGTAGGCCAGGTATATGTCCATGCCGATCAGCATCCAAACAAGCAGGCGGATCCAGGTATCCATTGGCAGGAACACCATCATGAAGAGGCAGGTGACAATTCCTAAAATGGGTACGAGCGGCACCATCGGTGTTTTAAAGGCCCTTGGTAAGCCAGGCATTTTTTTACGCATCACCCATACACCGATACAAACCAGGATAAACGCGAACAATGTCCCGATACTGGTCATTTCACCCACAACTCTTGCCGGTACAAATGCAGCAAATGCGCTCACGAAAAGCATAAAAAACAGGTTGTTCCTGGCCGGGGTTTGTGTTTTGGGGTTTACCACGGAAAATATCTTTGGTATCAGGCCATCCTTACTCATGCTGAAGAATACGCGGCTTTGTCCCATCAACATCACCAGGATCACTGAAGCATAGCCGGCGAGGATCGCTACTACGATCGCGCGGTTCAGCCAGGGATAATCGGGCGTTACCGCACCGCTGGCATCAGCCGTTCCCATTTTGTCGATCGCAAGGGCTACAGGAGCGATACCATCTTTACCCGCGAACGAAGTATAACTGGTTACGCCGGTCATCACGTGCGCGAATAAGATATAGAGCACGGTACAGATGGCCAGTGAGCCCAGTATCCCCCAGGGCATATCCCGTTTCGGGTTCTTTGCCTCCTGTGCCGCGGTACTCACGGCGTCGAAACCGATGTACGCGAAAAAGACGATCGCCGCCGCGCGGATGATACCGCTAAAGCCAAATTCACCGAATTCGCCGGTGTTGGCAGGTACATAATCAACGTAGTTATCGCTGTTGATATATGACCAGCCGAGAATAATAAATATCAAAACCACGGACACTTTCAAGGCTACGATAACCGCATTCACGGTAGCAGATTCCTTTGTGCCGCGAATCAGGAGTAAACTCATCAGTACGATGATAAAGACGGCGGGCAGGTTGATGATGCCACCATCCCAGGGGCCGAGTGTAAGCTCCGGAGGTAGCTGCACGCCGAACCCTTCCAGGAATTTCACCAGGTAACGGCTCCAGCTGATGCCTACCGTGGCGGCACCAACAGCGTATTCCAATACGAGGTCCCAACCGATGATCCATGCGATGAATTCACCCATGGTGGCGTAAGAGTAGGTATATGCGCTACCTGCCACAGGGATCATAGACGCGAACTCGGCGTAGCAGAGCCCGGCAAAAAGACAACCGAGTGCGGCTACCACAAACGAGATCGTGATCGCAGGCCCCGCGTGATTCGCGGCAGCCATCCCCGTGATGGAGAATAGACCGGCACCGATGATCGCTCCAATACCCAGGGCGATCAAACCATTGGCTCCAAGCGTACGCTTTAAAGTGTGGCTGCCTGTTTCCTGGGATTCCTTCATCAGGTCTCCCATCGATTTTCTTACGAATAAACTCATAACAGTTATTGGTTGGTTTGATTAGTGACTTTCTTACGAGAGACCGCAAGATAATAAATCGGGATTCCCGCCAGCGTGATCAGCAGGCCCGGCCATGTAAATTTCGGTTTATACATGATCAGCAGGATGCAAAAAGCAAGTCCCATAAGAATATACAATATTGGAAGTACAGGATAACCGAATGCCTTATAGGGTCTTTCGGCTTCTGGTCTTTTTTTCCGTAAAATGAAAATTCCGGCGATGGTCAACATGTAAAATCCTACCACAACAAACGAGATCATGTCCAGCAGGTCGCCATACTTACCGCTGATCGCCCAGAGGCAACAAAAAATACTCTGTACCCATAATGCGTACGCGGGCACGCCTTTGCTGTTTAGGGTCCCGGTGCGCTTAAAGAAGAGCTTGTCTTTGGCCATTGTGTAGTAAACGCGGGCCCCGGCTAGTATCAGCCCGTTGTTACAGCCGAAAGTGGAGATCATGATCAACGCGGCAATGATGCCGGCGCCTACCGCTCCGCCGAATATTTCCTGCGAGGCCGCAGTAGCCACCCTGTCTTTGGGTGCTGTGGCGATGGCCTCCATCGGTAACACATAAGTGTACATCAGGTTGGCGGCAACATAAATCAGGGTCACGATGAGCGTGCCAAGGAATAAACTCAGGCCGATATTTCTTTTCGGGTTCTTGATCTCGCCCGCGATAAAAGTGACGTTATTCCAGGCATCGCTACTGAATATCGATCCCACCATCGAGGCGGCGATCGCACCCAATACAGCCATCCCAACCACTTCTGTGGCCGAAGTTCCGCCACCTTCGGGTATGGCAATGTTTTTCATTGTCCAGGCGTCGCTCCAGTTGGCCGACCAGTTACTGCCCGAGGCGATCGCGAAACCAAAAATGATCAGTCCGAACAACGCGGCGAGCTTAGCCAGTGTGAAAGTGGTCTGTATCAGTTTACCCTCTTTGACGCCCCGGGTATTGATGTAGGTGAGGAGTAGTATCACTGCTATTGAAAGCAGGTGGGCGTACTGGATCGTTACAAAGCCTGCTTTGAGTAATATATTCGGATGGTCAGGGTTTTTAGCCGCGTCCACCAAATCAAAAACCGGGAAGAAATGCCCGGTGAACTTGGAAAAGGCTACGGCGACGGCCGCGATGGTACCGGTTTGAATCACCGAAAAAAAACTCCATCCATATAAGAAACCGATGAGGGGGTTATAGGCTTCCTTCAGGTATACATATTGCCCGCCCGCCTTAGGGAACATGCCACTCAGCTCTCCATAGCTCAGCGCGGCGGTGAGCGTCATAAAACCGGTGATCACCCATACAAAAATGAGCCAGCCGGGACTTCCTACGTTGCGGGCGATGTCGGCGCTGACGATAAAGATCCCTGAACCGATCATGGAGCCGGCAACGATCATGGTGGCGTCGAGCAGTCCTAAAGATTGCTTAAAAGACGATTGTTGTTCAGCCATGCAGTTGAAGTTGTGGTATCGCTTGTAAAACCGGCAGGGAAAATACAGTTTTCTGTGAAAGCTGGCGAAAAGATTTACCACCAGTTATTCAGGTAAATCATTCATTTACATCGCCGAAAAGTTTGCCTACGATGTTTTTTTACCGACTTTCGGCCTCTATTCTTGCATATGAATAAAGGAAACAAGCTCACATTGTTCATTGTCATCGCGATGGTGCTTGGTATTGGCGTGGGTTACTGGATACATACATCCAGTTCTCCGGAGACCGTAAAGAGCTTTTCTACTAACATAAAACTTCTCAGTACCATCTTCATCAGGCTGGTGCAAATGATCATTGCCCCGTTGGTATTCACAACACTGGTGGTGGGCATCGCTAAACTCGGCGATCTAAAGACAGTTGGCCGGGTAGGCGGGAAAGCGATCCTTTGGTTTATTACCGCTTCACTGATCTCATTATTATTGGGCATGGTGCTCGTGAACTTTTTCGAGCCTGGTAAATCCATCAGCCTGTCCATGCAAGACACCGAAGGCCTAAAAGATATCTCCAATAAGACCACCGCTTTTTCCATCCAGAATTTCGTGGAGCACGTGATCCCGAAAAGTTTTGTAGAGGCGATGGCGCATAACGAGATCCTCCAGCTGGTGGTGTTCTCCATTTTCTTTGGCGTAGCCGCGGCTTCCATCGGTGATTACGCGAAACCGCTGATACGCGCGCTCGAAGTAGCGTCGCACATCATCCTCAAGATGGTGAATTACGTGATGAACTTTGCACCACTGGGTGTGTTCGGCGCAATTGCGGCGGTGGTGGCTTCGAAAGGACTGGGTATATTCAATTTCTACCTGCAATATTTTGGCTATTTCCTTATCGGTATCGCCCTGCTATGGATCATCCTGCTGACGGCCGGACTGATCATACTCCGGGGAAGGATGAAGGAGCTGCTGCGCCGCATCAGTGGGCCGCTGCTCATCGCCTTCAGCACTACCAGCAGTGAGGCAGTCTTTCCCAAGTTGACGGAAGAACTCGAGCGTTTCGGTTGCCGCGACCGGATCGTGGCGTTTGTATTGCCGCTGGGCTATTCATTCAACCTCGACGGCAGTATGATGTATATGACGTTTGCAAGCTTAGCTATCGCCCAGGCATACGGGATACATCTCGATCTTTCCACGCAGCTCACGATGCTGTTGGTGCTGATGCTCACCAGCAAAGGGATAGCGGGCGTACCACGGGCCTCGCTCGTTGTAGTACTCGCCACCTGCGCAATGTTCGAAATACCACCGATAGGTGTAGCACTAATTTTGCCGATAGACCATTTCTGCGATATGTTCCGTACAGCGACCAACGTAGTGGGGAACGCGCTCGCAACTTCGGTAGTGAGTAAATGGGAAGGTGAATTGGGAGAATAGTAAAAAAGCGAAAGGCAAATACAACAAACCAGATCAATGAAACGGACGTTAACGATTATACTTTTTATTTTATCAGTTTCAGCCTCAGCGCAGCAGCTGAATGTTATTCTTGAAAACCAATATGAGGAAGCGCTTTCCGGTAAGGATGTAAAAATAAATGGTGTCGCTTATAAGACGGATGCGAATGGAAACGTAAGCATCCCTGCGGCGGACAGTCTTTCCATTATTGCCGATGGCCATGATGCCAAAGTTGTTGCGGTTAAAGATATCCCGGCAACTAAGAAGGTAACCATTGATCGCGATTTTGTGTGGAAGGATATCCTGAATCCCATGTTCTACATTATTAACGGTGGGCTGTTCCTTATCCTGTTCATCATTTTTGCGGAGACCGGCCTGTTTGTCGGGTTTTTCCTGCCCGGCGATTCACTGCTTTTCGTGGCGGGCATCTACAGCAATGAACTAGCCAGGACAGTCTTCCCGCTTCAAAACGAATACCTGAGCCTGGCGCTGATCATATTGATGATCTCATTCGCCGGTATTATCGGGAACACCGTGGGTTACTGGTTCGGTCGAAAAGTGGGGCCAACCATGTACACCTGGAAAGACCGGATGCTGTTCAAGAAAAAATACCTGCACCAGGCGCACGATTTTTATGAGAAGCACGGTGGCATCGCGATAGTAGGCGCCCGTTTTTTGCCCATGGTGCGTACGTTCGCGCCAATCATCGCCGGTATTGTAGGCATGGATAAAAAGAAGTTCGCTTATTATAATATCCTGGGCAGCTTCCTGTGGGTGGGCAGCCTGATCCTGGCAGGGCACTTCCTGCAGAAGTGGATGATGAACTGGTTCGATTTCGACCTCAAATCCAAATTGGAATACATCATTATTGTGATCGTACTTGTCACCACAGCACCTGTGTTATATAAGATGTTCTTCAGCAAGAAAAAATCGCCTACACTCGAGATCGGGAAAGGAGTGGTTGAGGAGGAAGTGGATAAAGTGGAAGACGCGGTGGAAGAAAGATTCAGGCGGAAAGACGATTAAACTGATTGTGTTATCATTGTAGTCTACTTACCCGGCTCCCGATATGAACCAGAAGCAGTACGGTGTTTTTTCCCTTCCTGTTATTGTGGGAGCACTCGGTTTTTTTGTGGATGTGTACGACCTCCTTTTATTCAGTGTAACCCGTAAGCAAACATTAGCGGACCTTGGCCTGTCTCCTGCCGAGATCATGACCACCGGCGAAAACCTTATCAGCATCCAGATGATCGGGTTACTGGTGGGTGGCATCCTCTGGGGGATCATGGGTGACAAAAAGGGAAGGAAAAGCGTACTGTTCGGTTCGATCATTCTTTATTCCATTGCCACCATCTTCAACGGGATGGTAACGGACGTGACCACATTTGGTGTACTGCGTTTTATCGCAGGTATCGGGCTTGCCGGTGAACTGGGAGCCAGCGTCACGCTCACCAGTGAAATTCTTCCAAAAGAGAAACGGGGCCTGGCTGCAACGGTAATTGCCGTTACCGGGGTGATGGGAATGATCACCGCTTATTTCGTGAACGAGGTGTTCCAGGACTGGAGATTATGTTATTATATCGGTGGGGGGATGGGACTCCTGCTACTGTTATTAAGAGTAGGCGTATTTGAAAGTTCCATGTTCGCGGAAGCAAAGAAGAGCGGTGTGGCAAGGGGTAATTTCCTGATGTTCTTTAATAATAAAGACCGGTTCAACCGTTATCTAAAGGGAATACTCGTTGGCCTGCCTGTGTGGTATGTCATCGGTGTGTTGATGACGTTTGCCGATGTCTTCGC